>JAFWUA010000066.1 GCA_017518785.1 Neisseriaceae bacterium | reverse complement strand
AATGATTGCTGCAAATTATCCTAATCGCAAATTTACTCTTGAATTTGCAGCAGCAGATGCCGATTTCCGCCGTTATTGGCGTGCGACTTTTGTAGATGGTGCAAGCATTATTTGCATGGACGCACCTCCGGATAAGATGAGTATTGAACCCTATATTAAGGTGAGGGATATTTTTTCATGCGTTAGAGTTCCTGAACTTTATGTTATTGATAAAGAAAATGGATTTATCTTAATGGAAGATTTAGGGCATGCCACCTTTTTACATGCTATGCAAAAGGATAATCGTCCCGAAGTACATAAAGTTTTGCTGTTAGAAGCAGTGGATACTCTGATTGATTTGCAAAAATCTTCTGTTGCAGGAGTTTTGCCTGATTATGATGAAGTAATTTTGCGTCGCGAAATTAATCTTTTTCCGGAATGGTACGTACCCAAAGAAAAAAATCATCATTTCACTATGGAACAACAAAAAATATGGAACGATGGTTTGAAGATTCTATTACCAGAAATATTGCAACAGCCAAAAGTATTCGTGCACAGAGATTTTATCGTTCGCAATTTAATGTTAAGACACAATAAACCTGGTGTTTTAGATTTTCAAGACGCTTTATATGGTCCGATTACATACGATTTACTATCACTTACTCGCGATGCTTTTATTGAATGGCAAGAAGAGTTTATTTTGGATATTGTGATTCGTTATTGGGAAAGAGCAAGACACGCAGGTCTACCAGTACATAATAATTTTGACGATTTTTACCGTGCTTATGAATGGTGTGGTGTGCAACGTCATTTTAAAGTTATTGGTATTTTTGCTCGTCTTAAACACCGCGATGGTAAGGAACAATATATTGAAGAAATCCCTCGATTTATTCGATATTTACGGCGTACTTTACGGCGTTATCCACAATTAAATGCTTTCAAACAAATCCTGTGGGAAGTTTGTGGTGAAGATGAAGAGGAAGTAACCGGTTACACTTTTTGAGAATAAAATGTGAAAATAGTCTTTCGAAAAAACAATTTAATATCCTTTCCGGCAGACTATTTAATTAAAACTATTGAGATAAGAAAATATTAATATGAAATCATTTTCACAATTAGGATTATCAACAGATATAGTCGCTTCACTTACAGAATGTGGTTATACATCTCCAACTGAAATTCAGAAAGAGGCGATTCCGGCAGCATTATCTGGACATGATGTTTTAGCGGCTGCACAAACTGGTACTGGCAAGACCGCTGCTTTTATGCTGCCTTCAATTGAAAGACTAAAAGGTTATGGCAATTTAGTAACTTCTCCGGCAATGCACCCTGTACGAATGTTGGTGCTGACTCCAACGCGAGAATTATCGGTGCAAATTGATTCCAACATCAAAAGTTATATCAAAAACACCTTGTTGCGTCATACCGTAATTTACGGCGGTGTGCCAATGGAAGCACAAAAGGAGGTTTTGCACAAAGGTTGTGAAATTGTTGTTGCAACCATTGGGAGACTTCTTGACCATATTGAACAAAAAAATATTCAATTAAACCGTGTAGAAATTTTGGTATTAGACGAAGCAGATCGTATGTTGGATATGGGTTTTATTGATGATGTGCGAAAAATCATTTCATTATTACCACAACAGCGACAAATTTTGCTATTTTCTGCCACATTTGCCCCAGAAATCCGCAAATTAGCCGCTGATTTTATGAATAATCCAATAAGCATTGAAACAGCTCCTAAAAATTCCACTGCTAACAATGTTGAACAGCATATCATCGCCATAGATAATCGGCGTAAAAAGGAATTATTACCACGCCTAATTGAGTTTTTAGATATTAAGCAGGCGATTGTTTTTTGTAATAAAAAAATCACAGTAAATCAAGTTACACGTGATTTATTAAGACACAAATTTAGTGTTGATAGTCTGCATGGCGATAAATCGCAGTCGGAGCGATTAGCAACTCTAAACGCATTTAAAAATGGTGATATTCAAATTTTAATTGCCACCGATGTAGCGGCACGTGGTTTGGATATAGATAACATGCCGTTTGTGATTAACTATGAAATTCCTCTACAAGCGGAAGACTATGTACATCGCATTGGTAGAACCGGACGTGCTGGTGCTGTCGGTGTAGCGATTTCGCTATTAGATGAATATGAAGAAAAATTATTTGATGCAATTATTAAACTTACTCGTCAAGACTTGAAAATTGAGCAATTAGCAGGATTTATTCCAAGTTGGTGTTCTTGTGCTACAACTTCGCAAACGATTATGCCAAGTACTAATAAGGATAAAAAAATATCTAATCCCAGCAAACCAATACGTACTCGTCCTTTGCGTGGACGTAAAGTAGAAACTTGTGCATTGCTATTGCCTAATTTTGGCATTAAATAATAAAACTCTGCCGGAAAATATCATCAAAGCTTTCCGGCAGACTTAACAAACTGCTTAAATACAAATTGGACTTAAACACTGCCGGAAAAGATATTTAAAAACCCTTTCCGGCAGACTTTGAAATATTTTGGATAAAAGAAAAATTATGTTAGTAGATTCTCATTGCCATATTAACTTTCCTGAATTATCAGATAGATTGCCCCAACTATTAGATGATATGCGTCATCATGATGTTTCTTACGCTTTGGCAATTAGCGTATCTCGTGAAACCTTTGATGAAGTTGAAAATTTGGCAAATACCTATCCCAATATTTTTTGTAGTGTTGGCATTCACCCTGCCGAAAAAGATGCAGCGGAATTTACTGTGGCTGAATTATTAGAACGGACATCGCACAAAAGAGTAGTAGCAATTGGAGAAACTGGTTTGGATTATCACTGGTGTGAAGGTGATTTGTCTTGGCAGTATCAACGTTTTATTACCCATATCGAAGCTTCTCGTCAAAGCGGTTTGCCCCTGATTATTCACACTCGTAAAGCAGGATTGGATACTTTAAAATTTTTAAGAGAACATAATGCAAATTGTGGTGTAATTCATTGTTTTTCAGAGGATGTTGCATTTGCTCGTGCAGCTTTGGATTTAGGTTTTTACATTTCCTTTTCCGGAATTGTTACATTTAAAAATGCTAAAAGCGTACAAGAAGCTTGTTGCTATGTTCCAAATGATAGATTACTGGTGGAAACAGATGCCCCATATCTTGCTCCCGTGCCATTTCGAGGACAATTAAATCAGCCAGCTTATGTAAAATACACCGCCCAACATGTTGCCACTTTGCGTGGACAATCTTTTGAAGAAATAGCACAAATTACTACAAATAACTTTTTTAGATTATTCAATAAGGCACAACGATAATGTCTTTGCAACTTACGCTAACGGTTTTAGGTTGTGGCAGTTCATCAGGCTGTCCGGTAATCGGTTGTGATTGTAAAGTTTGCACAAGTGGCAATAAATACAATCAACGCACACGATGCAGTGCTTGGATAAACATACAAGACAAACATCTGATTATCGACACTGGTACCGATTTTCGCAATCAAGTCTTGCGTGAGAAAATTCCACGCATCGATGCCATTTTATACACGCACCCACATGCTGATCATCTCAATGGAATCGATGATTTGCGCGCTTTTTGTTTTCGTCAAAAAAGTGCGATTGATATTTATGCAAATCAATTTACTATCGATAATATGACAAGCCGTTTTGATTATGCTTTTTTACCGGTTCATTGTCATTGGAATCGTCCGGTATTAAATCCGCATGTTCTTTCCGGCAGACTACCGGAAAACATATGCGGCATTCCAATTTATTATTGTGATTTACCACATGGTCGTTGGGTGTCTACAATTTATAGAATTGGAAATATAGCATGGCTAACTGATATTAGCACGGTTAGCGATGAAGCTTATTCAATATTACAAGGATTGGATTATCTATTTATCGATTGTTTAATGGAAAAATCCTATCCGAGTCATTTAAGTGTTGATGATGCTTTTGCTTTTGCACAAAAAATTAATGCAAAACAAACTTATCTAATCCACATGACTCATTTACTTGACTTTGATGAATTAAGTAAAAAATGCCCACCTAATATTCAACCTGCATACGATGGTTTACAGATTAAATCAACGTGTCCGGAAAGCATCTTATGAAATATCACCCTTTTCAACGTCATTTACGCACACGTTTTCCTGAGGTAAGCGTTAGCGAAAGCAATAATATTCGTTATTTACATTTAGGTACAGATACAGTACAAAGTGCAATGAATTTGGATAATCCGCCGGAATTAGTATTGGCGTATAGCCAAGCGATGGTGTCATGTTTGCTATTTTATAATCAAATATCACATATAACTCATATTGGTTTGGGTGGTGGTTCATTAGTGCGATGGTTTGCTGCTTTTTTCCCTGAAATTAAACAATTAGCCATAGAAATCAATCCTCAAATTGTGAATATTGCCACTGCTATGTTTGAATTACCAGAGGAAAATGATAACTTTGAAATTGTAATTGCAGATGGAGCAGAATTTATTCGTGTTATGCAAAATAGCACCAATATTATTTTGACCGATGCTTTTGATGGCGAACAAATTATTGATGAATTAACAGAAACAGAATTTTTAATTAATTGTCGTAATGCTCTTACTAATAAAGGAATTTTTGTTACAAATCTATGGTCGGCAGATAAACGTTATCATAAATTTATAAAACGTGTTGAAGAAGTTTTTGATAATAAAATAATTGAAGTATCAGCAAGCAGACATGGCAATGTAGCAGTAATGGGTTTCAAAAGTCTGCCGGAAAACTTATCAGAAGAACAATTAAAAAAACGTGCCCAACAATTATCCGTTATTACTTCAACGGACTTTTTACACAGCTTTCATACAATACGTAGCAATAATCAAAAACGTAAATTATGGTAATTTGCTAACCCAAATGCTGTAAGGAGTAATTTTTTTGAATTTTAATCATTGAAACCTTTGCAAAACTCGTCATTCGTAACATTGAGCGAAGCAAAATAGAAGAATCTAATTGTTTATTAAATAAAAGATTAGCAACAAAGTTCAGAATGACGAGTTTTACAAAAGCTTCGGTTTATCTGCTTTATACGCTTTATATGTAAATGAATACGGTAAAATAACTATTGGAGATATTGAAGAAGTTTGAGATAAAAATGTATTTGCAAAAATTGATGGAAGAGATCCAAGTTGGGGTAAATTAATTTTAGAAAAATTACTAAAATTAACTGATAATTTAAATAATGGTTTTAATTGGTTTGAAGAAAAATTAGACAGGCTACCAGACGACTTTAAAGAATGGTTAGAATTAAACCGTTCTGGTAAATTCCATATTTATGATCCATTAGTATTAGATTTAGATGGTGATGGAATTGAATTATTAAAAGCCAATGGTTGGAATGGGGTTCAATTT
>JAFWUA010000065.1 GCA_017518785.1 Neisseriaceae bacterium | reverse complement strand
ACCGTCAGGCGGCACGCACGAATCAGGCTTAAAACAAGCGGTTTTCACTGCCGTTTCTCGTTTTATTCAACACCATAATTTATTGCCGCGTGGGGTGAAGTTGCAAAGTGAAGATGTGTTTGCCAAAGTGGCGTTTGTGCTGTCGGCACGAATGTTAGACCCACAATTTCAAGGGCAAACCAAAGAAAAACTGACTAATCGAGATGCCTTAAAATTAGTCAGCACCGCATTAGCAGACAGCATAGAATTGCAACTGAATAATAATGTGGAAGCAGGCAAAAAAATTGCCGAAATCTCCATTCGTCAAGCACAGGCAAGAATGCGGTCGGTAAAAAAAATCGAAAAGAAAAAAGGTTCAGGTGTGGCGGTTTTACCTGGCAAACTCACCGACTGCGAAAGCGAAGATATTCGCGAAAATGAATTGTTTTTGGTTGAAGGCGATTCCGCAGGCGGCTCTGCCAAACTCGCACGCGACAAAGCCACACAAGCCATTTTGCCCTTGCGGGGCAAAGTGTTAAACTCATTTGAAGTGCATCGCGACCAACTGTTTGCCAACGCCGAAATTCACGATATATCGGTTGCCATCGGCGTAGATCCGCACGCCGCACATGATGAAGTCGATTTATCGGGCTTGCGATACGGCAAAATCGCCATATTGTCAGACGCGGATGTCGATGGCTCGCACATTCAAGTATTGTTGCTCACCCTGTTCTACACCCATTTCCCTAAACTGATTGAAAACGGACACATTTTCGTTGCCCAACCGCCCTTGTATCGCATAGATGTCGCCGCGTCAGGCAAAAGCAAACCGCCACGCAAGTTTTACGCATTAGACGAAGGCGAACTTTCATCACTGTTAGAGCGACTTCGCAAAGAAAACATTAAAGAAAGTGCCTACACCGTCAGCCGTTTCAAAGGCTTGGGCGAAATGAACCCAGACCAGTTAAAAGACACCACAATGCACCCCGACACACGCCGCTTACTGCAAGTCGCCCCGATTGACAACGCAGAAGAAATGAACGCCATTTTCACCAAGTTAATGGGCAAAGGCGAAGCTCATGCTCGCCGACAATGGATGGAAGAAGAAGGCGATAAAGTTGTGGCAGATGTTTGATGATGAGACAATTTTGATTATAAACAAAAGCTTTCCGGCAGACTTAATTTACATAGAACAAAAGTCTGCCGGAATAAACAAAAGGACAATTAAATGAATTACTTATTTAATCTTCCCACCCAAGATAATGCCATGTTCAATTCCAAAGAACACCTACCATTAGTTGTATATTTCTATCCCAAAGACAACACTCCGGGCTGTTCTACGGAAGCAGCAGAATTTTCAACTTTATATGAAGACTTCAAAAAAACAGGTTATGAAGTTGTAGGAATTTCAAGAGATAGCGTTGCATCTCATCAAAAATTTGTATGTAAATTAGATATTCCATTTCCCCTACTTTCAGATAGCGATGAAACCGTGTGCAATCAATTCGGTGTTATGAAAGAAAAAAATATGTATGGCAAAAAAGTATGGGGAATAGAACGCAGCACTTTTGTTTTAGATAAATCAGGCAAAATCGTGCAAGAATGGCGAAAAGTAAAAGCAACAGGACACGCACAGAACGTTTTAGAATGGATAAAAAACAATTGCAATTAAAAAGATAATAGATGTTTGTGCTATATGATTTTTAATCGAAACAATTACATAATATACATATCTTTATTTGCTTTTCATACATAAGTACTTAAAAATCTGGCATAATGCCACAAATTTTTAGTAACTATTCTCATGAGTACATTTTCTTCTTTACGTAAAAAACCGGTTGTTTTACTGATATTAGACGGATTTGGTGATCGCATTGCCGCTGATGATAACGCCATTTCTCAAGCTAATATGCCTAACTTTAATCGACTCAAAAAAGAATATGCCTATGGTACGATTAATGCATCAGAACGTATGGTAGGTTTACCAACTGGTCAGTTTGGCAACTCCGAAGTTGGACACTTAAATATAGGTGCCGGACGCGTGGTTGAACAAGATATTACCCGGATTGACATTGCAATTGAACAAGGACTTTTATCTCAAAATCCTGTTTTACAAAAAGCCTTGTCTGCCGGAAAAAATCACACCCTACACTTGTTTGGTTTATTTTCAGATGGTGGCGTGCATAGTCATATTGAACATATTTTTGCTATATTAGATATTGCTTGTAATGCTGGATTACCAAACATTGTAATGCACCCATTTTTAGATGGACGAGACACACCCCCACAAAGTGCAGAAATATATCTAAAAAGATTAGATGAATATTGTCAGAAATATCCACAAGTAAGCGTTGGTACAGTAGTTGGACGTTTTTATGCTATGGATAGGGATAAACGTTGGGATAGAGTACAACATGCCTATGATGCACTAACTGGTGTAGCAGCCCCTTTCACAGCAACAAATGCCTGCGAAGCTTTGCAAATGGCATATGTGAGAGGTGAGAACGATGAATTTGTCCAAGCAACTCATATTAAGTCTGCCGGAAACAATAAGTCTGCCGGAATTAATGATGGCGATGTAATTTTATTTCTAAATTTCCGTGCCGACCGAGCTCGTGAATTAACCCAAGCATTCACCTTTGATGATTTTGATGGTTTCGTACGACAAAAAACACCAAAACTATCATATTTTGCATCAATCACTGATTATGGCGAACAATTCAAAAACGATGTACTGTTTGCACCGCAAAGCATTGCAAATGGTTTTGGAGAGTACATTGCTTCACATGGTTTGCGACAATTGAGAATTGCTGAAACCGAAAAATATCCACATGTAACCTATTTCTTTAATGGAGGAGTGGAAACACCATATCCATTGGAAGAACGCATTTTAGTACCATCACCCAAAGTTGCCACATACGATCTACAACCAGAAATGTCAGCCGATGAAGTGGCACAACATATTGTTCAAGCAGTTGAAAATGAACAATTTGAAGTAATTATTTGCAATTTTGCTAATGGCGATATGGTAGGACATACCGGCGTATTATCCGCAGCGATTCGTGCAGTAGAAACTTTGGATAAATGTATTGGCAGGATTGTTGATGCGGTTTTGGCAAAAGGTGGAGAGTTATTAATCACTGCTGATCATGGTAATTGTGAGCAAATGTTTGACGAAGCTAATGGTCAAGCACATACTCAACACACCACCAATCCAGTACCATTTTTATATATCGGAGAGACTGCACAAATCAAAGCCGGCGGTGCACTAAAAGATATTGCACCAACACTACTATCAATGTTAGGGTTAAAACAACCTCTTGAAATGAGTGGAGAGAGTCTAATAGTATGGACAAATTAAAAATCTTATTATCCGCTATTTTATTGGCATGTACGACATACGCTTTTGCCGAACCTGATACTGAATCAACAGCACAACAGGAAGACTTACAAAAGGTACGCAAAGAAATCAGCGATACTGATCGTGATGTTAAAAACAAGCGTGCTGAACAGAAAAAAATTGCAGAGCGTATTCGTGCAACTGAAAAAGAATTAGTACGACAACGTGCTGAATTGGATAGTATTTTAAATGAGAAAAAAGTTGCAGTTGATGAATTAGAAGCTTTGCAACAACGTGCATCTCAATTAGAAACACAAATTGCCGGCATGAAAACCCAAGTGGCACGTTTGGTAAATAGTCAATATCACAACAATCAACCTGATGCTTTGGTTTTGATGTTACAAAACAGCAATCCCAACGATAAAGGTAGACATTTACAATATGCACGCTATATTCAAACTGCCAATCGCAAATTGATTAACCAACTTAAAGCACAACAAAATGAATTGGAGCGTCAAAGCGTTGCTATTAATGAGCAAATCGAGAAAGTACAAGAATTAATCAATCGCCAACGTGCAATTGTTGAAAAATTAACAAAACAGAAGAAAATGCAGTTGAGCGAATCAGACAAATTAGACGATGATATTTCACGTAATGAAAAGAAAATTCGTGGTTTGCGTGGCAATGAAGCACGCCTATCTTCGCTACTAAAACAATTAGAAACTCAAAAAGCACACCAGCAAAGAACTCAAAGCGATATAAAAGAAAATAGCAATAAATCTGATAACACTGCCGGAAACGATGCTGCTATTCCAGATAAAGTTGCTTATAACAATAGCGGTGCATCAGATACACCGGTAATTGATTCTGCATTTTCACGTATGCGTGGCAAATTAACCTTGCCAGTAAAAGGTAGCATCGAGGGGCGTTTTGGATCTCCTAAACCTAATGGTGGTAGTTATAATGGATTATATATTGCCACACCACCACAGCCAGTTCAGGCGGTGGCTGCCGGAAAAGTCGCATACGCAGGAGAGTTGCAAGGATACGGTAAAACAGTTATTGTCGATCACGACAATGCTTATTTAACGGTATATACTGGCTTATCCTCCATTTCTGTTGGCAATGGACGCGAAATAAAATCACGTCAAACCATTGGCACCACTGGAACTCTACCAGATGAAACTCGTGGTCTTTATTTTGAAATCCGTTATCATACAAGACCATTAGACCCATCTGGTTGGTTTATTAAATCTTAATTACCAATTTATTAAAAAGTAGAGAAACACTATGTCGAAGAAAAAAAACATAATGAAAAAAATCACCTTGTGCGTTACTTGCACATTATTCGGTGCAATAAGTGCAATATCAATGCAATCTTTTGCCGATAGCGGTAAAGATAGTCTTCCAGTACAAGATTTGCGTACATTAGCCGAAGTATATGCACAAATTAAGGCTAATTATTATCAAGAAACAACCAATAACCAATTAATTCAAGATGCTGTAAAAGGCATGGTACATGGTTTAGACCCTCATTCTGAATATCTATTATCCAAAGATTTTGAAGACTTAAAAGAACACACCACAGGTGAGTTTGGTGGTTTAGGTATGGAAATTGGCAAGAAAAACGATGCAATTGTTGTTATTGCACCGATTGAAGACACTCCTGCAGAACGTGCTGGCTTGCAAAGTGGAGATTACATTATCAAAATTAACGATGAATCCACACGTGGTATGAGTACCACCGAAGCTGTAAAACTGATGCGTGGTAAACCAGGAACAGATATTAACCTTACCATTACACGTGAAAATAGTAGTGTTCCTATTGAAGTTAAAATCACACGTGCCACTATTAAGGTTAAAAGTGTACGTTCTAAATTATTAGAAGATGGTTTGGGCTATATACGTCTTTCTCAATTCCAAGAACGCACAACACAAGATTTGGTAGCTCATATCAATGAGCTAACCAAACAAAATAAAGGCAAACTTAAAGGTTTAGTTTTAGATTTACGCGACAATCCTGGTGGATTACTCAATCAAGCGGTTGGGGTTTCAGCTGTATTCTTGAAAAAAGGTAATGTAGTAGTTAGTACCAAAGGACGTGATGGACGCAACGCATCATCATATCGAGCTGATCGCAGTGGTTATCTTTTGGGACGCAATAATCAAAAAGATCCATTAGAAGGTCTGCCGGAAGAAATTAAAAATATTCCCTTAACGGTATTAATCAATTCAGGTTCTGCTTCTGCATCAGAAATCGTTACCGGTGCTTTGCAAGATTATAAACGTGCCGTTATTTTAGGAGTTTCGAGTTTTGGCAAAGGTTCGGTGCAAAGTGTAATGCCACTATCTAATGGTTCTGGAATTAAACTAACTGTTGCCTTGTATTACACTCCAAACGACCGTTCCATTCAGGCACAAGGAATTGTTCCTGATATTGAAATCAAGGATAAACGTGATGCTTTCCAAATGCGTGAGGCAGATTTATCTGGTCATTTAAATAATCCTTTTGGCGGAGAGGAAACCAAAGGCAAAATAGATGAAGAAGCATCTAATCTAAAAAAAGATGGTTCACAAGAAAAAACTGATGACGAAAAATTCGATGAATTATTAAGTCGCAGAGATCCAAATCCAGAAAAAGATGAGGTTCTGAAAAAGGCTTTAGAAGTCCTAAAAGATACCCAATTATATCAAAGCAGTATTGGATTAGCTGAAAAAGAAGGACGCAATAAGGTTGATGAGAAAAAAACATCAAACGATGAGTAAAATTTTGCAGGTAATTTTTTAATCTGATGATTATAAAAGTCTGCCGGAACGGCAATTTATCCGTAAGAATGATTAAGTTGCCGATTAGTATCAATCAAATATTAGTTAAGGAAAATAACGATGAACAAAATGGTTGAAAACATTCCGTACGATGAATTGGTTGTGGGACAACGCACGGAGCTTGTCCACACTGCCACCGAAGAAGACGTTAAATTATTTGCTGCTGCTAGCGGCGATACCAATCCGGCACATTTAGATGCAGAATATGCAGCCACCACTCAATTTAAGCAAGTGATTGTACACGGCATGTTTTCTGCTGGATTGATTTCCACTGCAATTGGTACTCAATTGCCTGGCATTGGAACCATTTATTTAGGACAAGATTTGCAATTTCGCCGTCCGGTATATATTGGCGACACTTTGACAGTTAGCATCACCGTCTTGGAAAAAAACGATGATAAAAAATGGGTTACTTTGGAAACTTTGGTTACTAATCAAAAAGGCGAAAAAGTCGTAACCGGCAAAGCCAACGTAATGCCACCAACTCAAAAAATAGAACGAACTCTACCAAATATTCCACAGGTAAATTTTGTTGATTAATATTCTGTAATTGACGTATAAAAAGTCTGCCGGAAAGCTTTTCTTGGGCAGACTTTATTTATTTAAATCGAATATAATTAATCAAATATCAAATATTTCATATTTACCGCATCATGCTTGAAAAGAAGATACAACAACTAATACGCGAAGTGGCACAACAAGAAGTAATGCCACGTTTCTTGCGTGTTAGAAGTAAACGCAAGTCAGATGGCTCACCTTTTACCGAAGCTGATTTAATGGCACAGCAAGCATTATGCAGTGAACTAACCCAAATGCTTGATTGTCCAGTTTTAGGCGAAGAAATGAGTAGTGCTGAACATCGCCGTTTATGGGCAGAAAATAGCGATGGCTTATGGGTAGTAGATCCAATAGATGGTACAACCAATTTTATTCATGGTATTCCTCATTTTTCGTTATCGGTTGCCCTAATTCGTGATGGACAAAGTCAATTAGGAGTGGTCTATAACCCTTTGACTGATGAAATGTTTCACGCAGTTAAAGGTAAAGGAGCTTTCTTAAATGAAATTCCCCTACTCTTGCGTCATGAAGTTCCGGCTTCACTTAAAGAAACAGTGGCAGCTTATGAAGTAAAATATCTTCGTTCCGGCACATT
>JAFWUA010000002.1 GCA_017518785.1 Neisseriaceae bacterium | reverse complement strand
TGTCTTCTGGGTCTTCTGGGCGAGTATGTCCGCCAAATGGACGTTGATAAATCATACCGCTTTCCACACGGTCAAACGGCATACCCATATGTTCTAACTCAATCACCGCTTCGGGAGCACGGCGAGTCATAAATTCAATTGAATCTTGATCTCCCAACCAGTCTGAACCTTTATCGGTGTCATACATATGATAAGTCCAGTGGTCTGGATTAACATTGCCTAAAGAGGCAGAGACCCCACCTTGTGCTGCAACGGTGTGCGAACGAGTAGGAAATACTTTGGATAATACAACGGTTTTTAAACCAGCTTTGGATAATTGTAATGCGGCACGCAAACCCGCACCGCCGCCGCCTACAATAACGGCATCAAAACGACGAACAGGAAAACTCATGCTATCCCCCAAATTACTTTAATAGAATAAACTAATGTACCCAACAACCAAAGAATGGTTAACGTGTGCAAAGTCAAACGTAAGCCTAACGGTTTGACGTAGTCCATCCACACATCACGAATGCCAACCCATACGTGGGCAAGCAGTGCCAACACTGTAACTTGGGTGAAAATACGCACAATAGTGTATGAGAAAAATGCTTGCCAAGAAGCGTAATCTTTGGGAAGAAAAAGTAATCCAACAAGCAAACATACGGTGTATAAAATCATTACAACGGCAGTTAAGCGTTGTAATACCCAATCTCTTAAACCGTAGTGAGCACCAGTGATTTTACGTTTTGACCTTACCATAATGCTACTCCCATGATTAAGGTAACGACAACAGCCAAAATAGCAACAATTTTAGCAGTCATCTGTGCAACAGGTGCGTCTAAACCTTTGTGTAAATCCAAAAACAGAAATCTAATTCCAGCAAAAACATGATGTAGGTATGCCCACAGCAAACCAATCAAAATGATTTTGACTAATGGATTTTCAATCAAAGAACGATAGATTGCAAAATCTGTTTCCTGATTTAGTGTGCAGGAAAAAAGCCAGATAATCAAAGGAAGACACGCACATAGTGCAATACCTGTGAGCCTATGCAAAATGGATACAATTGCTGTAATCGACATTCTGGGTGCAAGATACGGCACATCGATATACTTGGGTGGTTTTTTCATGTTGTTCCTCGAAATGTAAGTTGTTGTGCATCACAACGTTTTATCAATTTAGCTTATGATACATATTTACAAGTATCAAACCGCTTAAAATACTATACTTTTACTACTATCGTCAATATGCAAAAGCAAGTAATTGTAGTAATTAGCGATTATTTTAGATTTTCATAACATATTTTTTGCTAACAATGCTCTTCATAATAAACAATATTAAATTTTCCGGCAGTGTTAATAGATATTGCCAATTAAAAACACTGTAAAATTTGCCATTTGAAACCGGTGCAAAACCCGTCATTCTGAATTTTCAGCAGGAAACAAAGAATATTAATTAATTGTTTTTATAAAAGATTCTTCGCTTACGCTCAGAATGACTAACTATAAAAATGTGGTTTTGCAAAAGTTTCATTCATAATGTATTTGTATTTACGAAGTAAAACAGAATGAAACCTTTGCAAAACTCGTCATTCTGCTCCTGAACGCAGTGAAAGGGAAGAATCTAACTTATTGTTTATAAATATTCTTCGCTACGATCAGAATGACGAGTAATAGAAAAAATCGAGTTTTGCAAGAGTCTCTATAAACAGAAAGATCTTATTATAAACTCTATAAGACTCCTGCAAAAC
>JAFWUA010000064.1 GCA_017518785.1 Neisseriaceae bacterium | reverse complement strand
ACTTGCAGTTGCTTTACTTGCAGTAGCTTTACTTGCAGTAGCTTTACTTGTAGCAGCTTTACTTGTAGCAGCTTTACTTGTAGCAGCTTTACTTGCAGTAGCTTTACTTGCAGCAGCTTTACTTGCAGTAGCTTTACTTGCAGTTGCTTTACTTGCAGTTGCTTTACTTGCAGCAGCTTTGCTTGCAGCAGCTTTACTTGTAGCGGCTTTACTTGTAGCAGCTTTACTTGTAGTTAGTTTATTAGTATCCTTTGCTACACTTGTTTTGGTCGTAGCTCTAACTGTTTTGGAGGTACTTGCTTTGGCAACCTCTGCTTTTCCGGCAGTCTTGCTTACTGCTTTGGTAGCTTTGCTAATTGTTTTAGTATTAGAGTCTGCCGGAACACTTCTACCTGTGGCTCTCTTGTTGGGAGTTTTTGAGGCATCGGTTTTAGAGGTTTTATTAACCTTTGCATTTGCTTTTGATTTTGTTGAAGTCGCCATAATTTAATACTCCAATAGAAATTGTATTTTCCAAAAATCTTAATCCAGATTAATTTCTAATCAATAAATTTTTCAATAATTCCTGTTCGGTGGCAGTCAATGATTGATATTTTGACTTTGCCACTAATTCATTAACCTGCTCATCGCGAATCGTCAGAGCAAGCCTTTGCATTCCTTGACGAAACATGATTTCATCGTCTTCATCTAATTCCCCAAATTCCTCGCTAATCTTGGCATTTTCACACCAAATACGATGCAAAACTTCCTCATATTCGTGATTGCGCAAATTTTCCCAAACTTGCTCGGTACTGCTTAAATTATTTTCACGAATCAGTGCAGACAACTCTGCCAAAATCGCATATTCTTCCGACAGTAATAAATATTCCGGCATTTCAACATATTTTTCCCATTTAGGATTAATTAACAACCATTTAATCTGTTGTTGTGCTAATGTAGATAAACGAGGCTGCCGGAAAGTTTTGTTAGGAAATCTCGCTTTTCTATATGTATGTTTTTTAACAGGTAATTGCTGTCCCAATAAATACTGAATATCAGCAATATCCATTCCAACTGTTTGTGCCAAATTTTGAGTAAGCAGATATTTCAAATTTACCGCTTTAATCTCTGACAAATGTGGCGTTGCACGGTGAATTAATTCAGCCCGCCCTTCTTGCGTGTTTGTATCAATATCACGCATCAATTCGTTTAACCAATAACGCGAAAGTGGTATTGAATCTTTTTTAAGACTGCCGGAAAAAAACTCACTACCATACTCTCTCACATATGAATCAGGATCGTGCTCTGGTGGTAAAAACAAAAAGTAAATACCTTTATCGTCTTGCAATTGCGATAAGGAATTTTCTAATGCCCTCCACGCAGACTTACGACCAGCCGTATCTCCATCAAAACAAAAATAAATCGTATCAGTCTGCCGGAATAGTAAGCGAATATGTTCAGAAGTTGTTGCGGTACCAAGTGTTGCCACAGCATAACCTATGTTATGCTGTGCCAATGCAACAACGTCCATATATCCTTCAACAACAACTACTTTATGTTCTTGTCGAATATCAGCACGTGCCTCATATAATCCGTATAAATGACTGCCTTTATTAAATATCGGTGTTTCTGGTGAATTGAGATATTTCGGTTCGCCACTATCCAAGATGCGTCCACCAAATGCCACCACCTGTCCTGTAACATCGCGTATCGGAAACATAATCCGGTCGCGAAAACGGTCGTAATAACGCCCCTCTTTTTCCAATACCATACCAGAAGAAATTAAATCTTTACTCGGATAATCATCAAATATATTTTGCAGAGCCTGCCACTGTGCTGGGGCGTAACCCAAAGAAAAACGACTAACTATTTCTGCGTTTAGCCCTCGATTACGTAGATAATCCTGTGCACGCGTGGATAGTGCTAATTGTTTATGATAGAAGTTAGCACATTGCACCATGTAATCTACTAATGAAACACGTTGGCGTTTTTTTTCCTCTCTTTCCTGATGAGTTTCGCGATTTTGGGTATGTGGCACCCTCATTCCAATGCGATTAGCTAATTTTTCCACAGCGTCTGCAAAGGATAAATGTGCATATTCCATCAAGAAACCAATCGCACTCCCATGTGCACCGCAACCAAAACAGTGATAAAACTGTTTATTCGGTGCTACCGTAAAAGACGGTGTTTTTTCCTTATGAAATGGACAACATGCCACATAATTTTGCCCACCTTTTTTCAAAGGAACGTAATCACTAATTACATCAACAATGTCAATTCGTGATAGTAAATCATCGACAAAATCGGACGGAATCACTATTTTTAATTCCTCACAAACAATCTCGTCTCAATAATTAATCATTTTCGTTATGCAGACAAAGCAGTCTTCAATAAGCGACTAACCACTGCCATATCTGCACGTCCGGCTAATTGTGTT
This sequence comes from Neisseriaceae bacterium, assembly GCA_017518785.1. Taxonomy (GTDB): domain Bacteria; phylum Pseudomonadota; class Gammaproteobacteria; order Burkholderiales; family Neisseriaceae; genus RGIG9985. The sequence goes on along the minus strand of JAFWUA010000064.1, from coordinate 12,454 downwards.
TTAAGTTGCCCCATAACTTTTCCCATATCTGCCATGCTTGTAGCACCAGTATTGCTAATGGCTTGACTGATAAGATTTTGGATTTCATCATCAGACATTTGCTGTGGCAAATAGTTCTTTAATAAAGCAATTTCATTGGCTTCTTTATCCGCTCTCTCGGTATGTCCTGCTTCACGGTAAATACGTTCTGAATCTTGGCGTTGCTTCACCATTTTGGTGATAATTGTAATGATACGTGCGTCATCTAACTCAATACGTTCATCAACTTCAACTTGTTTCATCGCAGCTAACAGCATACGAATAGTCGATAATTTATCAGCAAGGCGTGCTTTCATCGCACTTTTCATATCTTCATTAATTTGCTGTTTTAATGACATTTTTTAATCTCCCAAGAATAGTAATTTATGGATTTTTCCAATTATCAATCGGTGATAGTGTATAAAACGCATTCTTTTGCACTATATTCATCTTATCTAATTTGCTATTTAGATTTTCACTGATAGTTGTTGCTTGTTGAATTAGGGTGATGTTTTTTGCATCAGTTGGCAACGTGGTGAGCCACTCTTGTTTTATACGATTCAATTTAAATAGTTGTATATCAATTTCATCACCTTGTTCATCACCAATTGGCAATTCAATCCATGATACTGTTTGCGAAAAATCTTTGGGCAATGCAGATTGGAACTGTTGTGCTTCACCTTCGCTAATTTCTTTTTCATCTAAATAGTAGCTGTAATCATCATATACATTCGAGATGGATAAAGTGTGTTCCGGCAGACTATTTTTAATGGTGGTAAGTCCTGTGTAATAAGTCGGACCACCAATTGCACCAGACATAGATAACACTCCTGATGCAAAAGATGGTGAAAGCCTTGATACTTGTGATGCCAATAAAATCGGCTGTTCGCCAATAAGTGAGAAAACTGCACCGTCTCTTTCGTCATGGCTTGTTATCCAAACTTCGTCTTGACCGTCTTTATCAATATCAATCAGGGCATATTTGCTTATTTGCGAATCATGTCCATCTTCTTCTTCATACAAACGTAACATCTCTGGTAAATTGATAAGCACCTTGTTTTTTGAAGCTTGAATAGGTGCTGACTGTACTATTTGTGTGGCATCAGTAACATTTTGTGCTTGTTTGGCACAACAATCATCTGGTTCTTCGGTACAGGAACACAAAGAAATAGATGTCAACAATGCAAAACACAATAAAATATTTTTCATACTTAACGAAGAGTTATACAACAATCACTTTGCAACAAAATACATGTTTATGCGAAAAAAGCCGCAGAGAAAAAATCTGCGGCATATCGCATACTTGAATTAGTATGCACCGTTACAATTAATATAGTTTAGGAGGTAATTGTTGGCTACGCAGACGTTTTTGAGTACGTTTAACTGCTGCTGCTTTTTTACGTTTGCGTTCTGTGGTTGGTTTCTCGTATGCTTCACGAGCACGCAACTCTGTCAGGAGTCCAGATTTTTCCACAGAACGTTTGAAGCGACGCATTGCCACTTCAAAAATTTCGCCTTCTTTTACACGAATACTTGGCATTTATGATCCTTCTTAAAATAAAAATCAATTGGATTTAAAAAAGTTAAAAAAAATTAAGCTACTTAACACAACATTGAGATTAAACCGCATTGCTAAAACCACCTCCTGACCAACCCAATGTTTCTTCGTTAAGAGTCAGCGTAACACCATTTTTTCCATCTTCGAAACCATCATTTAGCGATGCAATTTCTAAAAAGATGAATCGTAGATGGTAACTTTAAATTATTTTACTGTCAAGATTTCATTGATATATTTTGTAGTATTTTTGTTACTAATAAATTTGTCAAAAGACTGCCGGAACTCTGCCCCAAATGTGCTCATCAAAAAAATTTAAATTAAAAAACTCTGCCGAACCTACATGAAATAAATAATTCTGCAAAACTCGTTATTCGTAAATTTGTAGTATGGAAAATGAAGAATATACTTGTTTGTTAAATAAAAGATTCGCAACACAGTTCAGAATAACGAATAGTAAAAACATGAGTTTTGCAAGAGTTTCTAAAAACTCATAAGCACTAAACACCTCCAATAGTTTTAGGTTACAATCTACTCCTTATGAAAAACGACAATTTCTTTTTTATTGGTATGCCTGGTGTTGGTAAAACCACATTGGGAAAAATGTTGGCACAACATACGCAACACATATTTATCGATGCTGACCATTTTCTTATGGAACGCATGGGTGTGGATATTCCTACGATTTTTGCATTAGAAGGTGAGGAAGGTTTTCGAAAACGTGAAGCAGCAGTCATAGAAGAACTAACAGGAAGAAATAAAATAATCTTGGCAACTGGTGGTGGTGCAGTGATTAATCCTGTTAATCGCAGTTTTTTAAGCGGACGTGGTACGGTTATTTATTTGGAAGCAACAGCAGAAACTCTGTTAGAAAGAATACGCCCTCATAAAGATAGACCTCTTCTACAAGTTGATAATCCTTTGAAAAAACTAAAAAGCTTAATTATCGAACGTACACCACTCTATCGAGAAATAGCAGATCATACTATTTCAATAGATAATAAATCGTGCCATCAATTACTTCAAACCCTGTTACCTATCTTGGAAAAAAAATGATTTTATCTGTTAATACTCCATCTCATACATACCCCATCTACATCGGAGCATCATTAATTCAACTGTTACAACGATACTCAACTCAACATATTGATAACAATTGCACAATTGTTACCAATGAAACGATTGCACCTTTGTACTTAAAAAGCGTTACAGATGTATTAAAGTCTGCCGGAAAGAATGTTTATGAGATTATTCTGCCAGATGGCGAAAGCTACAAAAATATAGAAACTTTACAGATTATCTATGATGGTCTAATGCAACAACGTATGGAAAGGCGTTCCACTTTAATTGCATTAGGTGGTGGAGTAATTGGCGATATGACTGGATTTGCAGCTGCTACTTATCAGCGTGGTATGCCTTTTGTGCAAATTCCAACTACACTATTAAGTCAAGTAGACTCATCTGTTGGGGGTAAGACCGGTATCAATCATCCTTTGGGAAAGAATATGATTGGGGCGTTTTATCAACCACAAGCGGTGTTTGCTGGATTAGATACTCTGCACACTTTACCTAAACGAGAATTTTCCGCAGGCATGGCAGAAGTTATCAAATATGCCCTATTGGGAGATATTGAATTTCTTCAATGGATAGAACAACATATCGAACCATTAATGGCATTGGATAATGATTCTTTGGCTTACGCTGTGGAAAAATGTTGTGCAATGAAAGCCGATATTGTTGCTGCCGATGAAAAAGAAAATGGACAACGTGCCTTGCTAAATTTAGGACACACTTTCGGTCATGCCATAGAAACGCAAATGGGATACGGAACATGGCTACATGGTGAAGCTGTGTCTGCCGGAATGGTTGTTGCATGCCATTTATCAGAACGCATGGGATTCATCTCATCAGAAGACACTTTGCGTGTTAATAATTTGTTGCAAAAAGCATCGTTACCTAATACTCCACCAGAATTTCCATTTGAACGCTGGATTGAGCACATGAAACATGATAAAAAAGTGTCTGCCGGAAAGATTAGATTTGTAGTACTTGAATCACTCGGACATGCCATCATTAAAGAATGTAGCGATATTGAATTATTGAAAGATTGTCTGTCGGCTTGGTTACCTAAATAAACATCTGATATACAAAATATTGTCAATAATATGCAACATGATCGACTATCAATAAGATAAATAATGGGTAATAATTATCGCCGTAGTGGTGTTTTTTCGATATAATCGCACCTTATTCAAATACATCTGATGGAAATATTCCCATGAATAATACTGTTCTATGGATATTAATTGTGGCTGCTATCGCGATTTTAGCAGTATTGATATACAACAATTACCAAGAAAAAGAATATCGCAGAAAAATACACGAGCAGTTTGGTCATTCTGATCGCGATGCTCTGTTGGAAAAAAGTGCCCAGCAGGTACGCGATGGTCAACGCTTGGTCAAACCTAAACCTACTGAAAAAAAAGTAGAACCAGTAAAAGAAAAGATAACACCAGATATTCCATCATTTACTCTTGATGATAAGCAATCACTTAACGTAGAAGTTGATTTAAGTGATGATGAGGTATCTATAAGCAATATCGAAGAGGAAGATAAAGACGCACCCAAACCGCAAGAATCAATAGTCGTTAACGATGTTGCTGATGCGAAAGAATCAGAAGTAAGCAACTCTTATGATGATAAAAGTAAATCAGACGAAACCGAGAATAGCATATTAAGTGGTAAACCACAGCAAAGTAATGAATATAAATTCGTCAATATTACTCAACCTCAATTAGATAGCACCAAACCTGAATCAACTCGCAACTTATTGATTAGTTTAGATGATTTAAAAAATGCTAAATTATCTTGGTTTAATCACGATTTCGACTACATGGCATATGTTTCTTTGCGTCAACCCAAAGAATTAAGTGCTCTGCCACGCCTATCATCTGGTCGCCATTTGTACCGTATTATTGGTTGCACTATGGACGGACAATTTCAGCCAGCAGACCCTATTCCTGGTGTGCAATATCAAGCATTTGCCATTGGCTTGCAAGCAATTAGTCGTTCCGGTTTGGCAAGTTCCTATGAATTAGGGCAATTTGGTGAAAAAGTAAATGAATTTGCCAAAAATATGAATGGTGGTTTATACCTTACTGATGTTGATAAATTTTTAACCAATGCACGTCCTTTAGATGCCTTGTGTGCCAAAGTGGATCAAACAATCGCTATTCATTTAGTAAGCCGTAGCACTATTACAGGAACGATTATGCGTTCCACATTGGAATTAAACGGTTTCGAATTATCTCATGACGGCTCATTCTATTACCCCAACTCTGATGAGGCATTGTTTACCGTAGTTGATTTGGAAAATCGTCCATTTACAGCTGAATTGTTAGCTGCACAAAACTATAAAGGTTTCAGCATTTTATTTGATATTACCAATGTCCCCCCCGAAAACAAAAAAAATAAAAACAACTTCAATAATTTTATGGAGTTGACTGTTAAACTTTCTGGTGCTTTGGGATTAGACTTGGTAGATGATAAATTAAATGAGCTTTCTCCGCAGTGGTTACGTGGTATTGGAGAGTATATCGATGAACGTCAAAAAGAAATGCTATCTGTTGGCATAGTTCCAGGTGGAGAGTTAGCTAAACGATTATTTTCTTGATAATTAATACATTTGGTTACAAATAAAATAGAAGGCATCGTTATCCTATTGATAATGATGCCTTTTGATTACTAATTATATGAGAATTGCACCATGTCAGAAAAACAAGCATTAGAACGAATTATATTTTTAACCGATTTATTAAATAAATATTCCGAAGAATATCACGGTAAAGATTCTCCATCTGTACCAGATGCAGAATATGACATACTTTTTCAAGAGTTAGTCAAATTAGAAACACAATATCCACACTTGCAACAAATTGATTCTCCAACTTTACAGGTTGGTGCAAAACCATCTGTCCAATTTACTACGATTACACATGAAATTCCCATGTTATCGTTAAACAATGCTTTTTCGACTATGGAAGAAAATGGCAAATTTAATCACACACAAATGTACGCATTTAATCAGCGTATCAATGAAATATTGGGTGAAAGTTGTGAGTACGTGGCAGAACCTAAATTCGATGGTTTAGCAATATCAATAATCTATCGCAATGGTAAATTGTTTCAAGCTGCTACGCGTGGTGATGGCACAAATGGAGAAAATGTTACAGCTAATATCCTCACACTGCCGGAACTTCCATCACAACTACATGGCAATAGTCTGCCGGAAAAATTAGAAATACGCGGTGAAGTCTTGATGTTCAAAGACGATTTCCATCGACTCAATCAAATGCAAATTATTAATGGTAACAAGGAATTTGCTAATTGCCGCAATGCTGCTGCCGGCTCTTTACGACAATTAGATCCCAAAGTTACAGCCACTCGCCGTCTGCATTTTTTTGCATATTCCATTGCATTTATCGATGAAACATTTGCACTAAAAACGCATGCTGATGAAATGCGTTTACTATCAGATTTAAAAATACCAACGCCACCAGAAAATTTGTGGGGAGTATTTTCATCAATCGATGAAGTATTAGCTCATTATGAATATATTTATTCAATTCGACCCACTTTAAATTTTGACATTGATGGAGTGGTAGTTAAAGTAAATTCTATTGCTAAACAACAACAATTAGGTTTTATCACCAGAGCACCACGTTGGGCAATTGCTCATAAATTTCCGGCAGAGGAAGTTTTAACAGTGGTGCGTGATATTGAGATTCAAATCGGACGCACTGGTGCTGCTACACCTGTGGCACGTTTAGAACCGGTATCGGTAAGTGGAGTAATAGTTTCCAATGCAACTTTGCATAATCAAGACGAAATTAAACGCAAAGATATTCGCATCGGTGATACGGTTGTAGTACGTCGTGCTGGTGATGTTATCCCAGAAGTTGTCTCGGTAGTTCTTGAAAGAAGACCTGATAATACTATTCCATTTAGACTGCCGGAAAACTGTCCTATTTGTGGAGAAACACTGGAGCGTGAGGAAAATGAAGCAGTATTTCGTTGTAGCGGTGGCATAAATTGTCCAGCACAAATTACTCAATCTTTAATTCACTTTGCATCACGTGGAGCAATGAATATCGATGGATTGGGGATTAAACAGATCGAAAAACTTGCCGAAAAGGGAATTATTAAAAAATTTGCCGATATTTATCGATTAGACATAGATGCTCTGCAAAAAATTAAATATGATGAAAATACAAGTAAACAAAAGTCTGCCGGAACATCTACTAAATGGGCAAAAAACATTTTAACAGGCATCTCAAATAGTAAAAATCCAACACTATCACGTTTTATTTACGCTTTGGGTATTAGACACGTTGGTGAAAAAACGGCAAAAACGTTGGCTACTGCCTTTGGCAATTTACATAATTTACGCCGTGCACCTTTTGAAGTTATATCTTGTCTGCCAGATGTTGGTGCTATCGTTGCCAATTCGATTACACATTTTTTTGCAAAAGAAGAACAAATAGACGATTTACTATCCCAAGAAATAATTTTGCAAGAAACCTTACCAACAGCCGTGCTATTACCAGCATTATCACCTCAAAATTGGCTTACTAAAATTCCTCACGGTTTAAGCGAAAAACGTGTACATGAAATTTGGCAAAGTGCTAACGAACAAATAGATAATTTATTTTCATTATCCAATCCTCCACAAGCATGGTCTGATTATATCAGCCAAGAAATTAATCAATTACGCATCAGCCAAACTTACGATTATTGCCAACAAATAATGTCTCAAATTCAATCAGACGATTTATCGGCAACACTTTCGCACACTTCACCAATTTACGGAAAAACATTCGTATTAACCGGAACTTTGCCCACATTAAAACGCAACGATGCTCAACAATTGATTGAAAATGCTGGCGGAAAAGTTTCCGGCAGTGTATCTCGTAAAACAGATTATGTAGTAACAGGAGAGTCTGCCGGAAGTAAATTGGATAAAGCTAAAACTTTTGGAGTTAATATCATCAACGAAGAAGAACTAATGAAATTATTACAACCATAAAGTAAAACATGACTAAATTTATTACTACTGATAAAATCTGCAACGCATACGATAAGATTAACAAATTGCATAAAAATTGAAATGTCAAAAGGGATTAAACATCACATGAAACTTTCCGGCAGACTTAAACAACTGCTATGTCATCGACACTTATCTTGGCTGATAGTGTCGATTTGTGGTGCTCTAACGCCATTTACTTTTGCACCTTATCGTTTATATTGGCTAATGCCGATTTTATTTTGTATTTTAGTACTCACTATTCACAGACATTATGACAGAGTGCTGCGTCTTGCCTATTTATGGGGATTTTTTGCATACTTGACTCAAAACTATTGGGTAAACATATCATTGCATGACGTGGGAGGATTACCACAATCCTATGCAATTCCAATGACTTTACTATTTCCACTATATTTAGCACTATATCCGGCATTATGTTTTTGGATATTAGAAAAATTACCATTAAGCAAAAATGCTCGTTTAGCACTAATATTGCCACCACTGTGGACTATATGCGAATACCTACGATCAACCGCTATGACTGGATTTTCGTGGGGAGTAATCGGTTATTCACAAATTGCAGATTCACCATTATCAGGATTGGCACCAGTTGGTGGCATATTTCTAGTAACTTTGGCTGTCGCCGCAGTTGGCACTTGGTTGGCAATTTTATTAACCACACGTAGCATCTGGTCGCGTATCTGGTCTATTTTAGGTATTTTATCGATTATCATATATTCCAATTACTTACAACAAATCGACTTTACCACCCCAGATGGTACTCAAAACAAAATCGCCCTAATACAAGGCAATGTGCCGCAAGACTTAAAATTTGATCCAGAGCAATATAGTCAAGATATTCAAATGTACTATGACAAAATAGCATCTTTACACGATGTAGATATTGTCATACTGCCGGAAAGTGCAATTCCAGTCCTACGACAAGCACTGCCGGAAGGACTATTAGCCCAATTTGCCTCTACTGCAAAAAGAAATAAATTCGACCTTGCAACTGGCATCGTACAAATAAATTCAAATTACACCGGATATGAAAACTCAGTAATCAGTCTGGCACAATTTAATCCAGAAGACTATGAGCAGCTACCATATTACTCCAAAAATCATTTAGTTCCATTTGGAGAATACCGCCCTCTTCCACTATTGACTACACCGTTATACAATATGATGAACATGCCATTTAGCGATTTAAGTAGTGGAGGGAAACGGCAAAAACCACTCAACCTTGCATCACAAAGAATCGCATTTAATATTTGCTATGAAGACAGCTTTGGTGATGAATTAATTCATTCAGCACGACAATCATCACTCATGGCAAATGTCAGCAACATGGGCTGGTTTGGCTCATCAAATGCCATGAATATCCAACTGCAACACTCCCAGACACGTGCAATGGAAAATGGTCGCTACATGGTAAGAGCAACAAATAACGGAATCACAGCAGTTATAAATAATAAAGGTTCAGTAGTAGCAATGATTCCACGCGATATAAATCAAACCCTAATTGCCACCATTTACGGTTATACCGGAGAAACTCCGTATATGAAAATGGGAGGCTCTCTACCAATAATTGGCATATTAACGATATTCATAACCATGCTAACCATAACAGGTATTATCGTTAGAAGACATTATCAAAAAACTGTTAAAAACAACAAACACAAATCAAGAAAATAACACTGCCAGAAAAATAATTAAACACTCCGACAGAGTGAAATCTTTGCAAAACTCGTCATTCTGAATTTTCCATAGGAAAAATAAAAAATCTAATTGTTTGTTAAATAAAAAGATTCGCAACGAGGTTCAGCATGACGAATGAAAAAAGTGTGTCTTGCAAAGGTTTTAGACTATTTATTTGAAATTTTGAGAAGAATATATCATTTCAAGTTGTGAATATTGCTCAAAAGCAAGTGGGAAGAGATACTCTCCACTAAATGGTGGAAAGTTCACTTTGCTCCACTGTATAGAAAAATCTGGTTTCACCTGTAATATGGCATCATAAATTAAGGTTGTGCAATATAAATGCTTCTCCTGCCTTGTATTTAAGATAAACGGTTGCCCTATTTGTTGTTGTATATGATTAACAATGTTTTTTTGTTGTTGTTTGCTTACATTTGCCATTCTTAAAACAGCGAAATATTCAGCTACATTTGGTGCAACAAAACTTTGCAAGTCGCTATATAACACCCCACTTTCACCGGAATTTTCATCATGAATAGCATGAACAATTTTAACTGCTGGTTCAACTTCCACCACAATGCCGATATGAGAAAATCTACCCTTGCTAATTTGGCGAATTAGATGGCTATCGGTATCTTTTCCCATACGTAACACCCAATCACCAATTTCTAATGGTATGAGATTGGAATAGTCTGCCGGAAAGCTTTTTATCTCTTCATCTGGTGATTGATATTGTGATTGAATACAAGATGTAGATGCAAAAAGAGCTACAATTATCCATACAGTCAGATATTTTTTTAGTATCAATACAAGATTAGCCATAAAAAAATTCACAACTTACTGTTTTTAATCTTTTGCTAATTTATGCTGATGAAACTTGCCGAGATTTTTGCAAAAGCTTCTTAATTTAATCAAAACGAGTGGTATAACGAATTTCCCCTCCAGAAGAATCAGTACCAGCACGCCCAATCAATTGGATAGAACGTCCTAATTGGAAAATCAATTTAACCGCTTGGGTTGTAGAAGATAATCCATATTCGTAACCTAAATAAATACGTGAAGTCAAATGCTTACCAATGGTAACCATTTGTTCAGCAGGATTCACTTCACCAGTATCATTACGAGTAGAACGTCCAGTCAAACCAATATCATCAACCAAGCCAATTTTATCGTTGATACCACCGGCTAACATAGTTCCCATAGCTGCTGCTAATGCTGCATCATCACCAGATGTTGCACCACGTCCCAAAACTAACCATGCCAACTTATCCTTATCCGACATTGGATCATCAGCAATTAAAACTACACGTGGATTACTTAATGTACCAGTTACTTCAACTCCTGCACCCACCGGAGATAAACGGCGTTTTGCACGTACATTAAGACTCGGATTATCAATTGGTCCCATAAATGCAATTTGCCCACGGTCTATTTCCAAATCTTGACCATAAGCTTTATAACGTCCTGAAACAACATTTACTGCACCAATCAGACGTATTTCCTCTTTGGGTTGAGCTTTTAACTGCAATTCGCCTCCCATTAACACATCTAATCCCTTACCAGAAAAACGGAAAGCATCGTTAAGGTCTATACCCAAATCGATTGCCAATAACATGGGCGTAGCCTCTTTATCGTTTTCTTCTTGTCCCACTACTACAACATCATCGCTTAAAGAAGGCATACCAGATTTAGGAAAATCAATTGTTGCTTCATCTAATTTCAAACCACCCACCAATATTAAGCCACCACTTTGAGAATAACGAATTTTGGCATCACCACTCATCACTACACGTCTATCGGCATGGCGAACTACTGGATAAGTTTTTAGTGATACATTCAAATCAGCATTGGGCTGAATACCAACTCGTGATACTTCACCAGAAACATTAATACTACCGCCAGAATTATGATCGAAATGCAGAGAATCAATTAACCAACGATTACCATCAAAATGAGAACTAAGCGTACCACGAGTAAAAAATATACCCATATTTCTTTCATGGTAATACAATTTTTCTGCATTAAGACTGCCGGAAATTAATGGATCAGATAAAGAACCTCGAATTTGGGTATCAACTTCTAATTGTCCTCCCAAACCAGTATCTGGTGGTAAAAAATATTTTAATTTATTCAAATCAACATTATTAAGTTTAAGACTGCCGGAAATCGGAGATTTAAGCAATTTATCACCAAAATTTTGAGCAATACTTAATTGTGCATCTGCATTACCAAAATCAGTTACCGCAACAATAGCATTATTTATTTTTTTATCAGATAAATTAGTTTTTAATGAAAATTGTTTGATACCAATAGCTTTGGTACGATTAGGAATAATAATATCACCAGATTGATGGTTAACATTCAAATAACCTCGCATATTTTCATTATATTGAATATCCCAATCACCTTCTAATACTAAATCTTGCTTAACAGGAATATCAACAATATTTTTCAAATGTGATAATTGAATATTTTGAGCATTACCTTTGGTAGAAAATCCTTGTTTTTCTTTCCAATTAAGCGATTGCAAATTTAATGAACCACCCAAAACACGCCAACGAGCTGAACCTAAATTAATTAAATTTTTAGATGCAGTTAATGAAACAGGACTTTCCAATACTACATCTAAACTATCGCTTAAATTTAATTGAGATACATTACCGTTCCATTGGTAATCTTTATTAAATCCACCAGTAGCAACAATATTAGCACGATAAGTCTTTCCGGCAGTGCTTATTGTTGCTTGTGCATTAATATTATGATTTGCTAATGTACCTTTGGCATTAGTATTAATATGTGAAATTTCAGTAGAACCTGCTAATAAATTTTGCCCATCAATATTTATTGATAATGGTGCATGTAAATTAGGAGACGAAATTAAATCAAAATTAAGTTGCTGCAAACTAACAGAATCTCTATATGCAAACTTATTAGCATTTCCTTTGAATTGAATATTTAATGAATCAATATCTCCGGCAACAAAACCTTGCACATTCAACGCCCCTTGCAAACCTAAACCAAACTGATTTAATGAGGGAGTGTGCACGTTAATATTAAGGCGATCATTTTTATGTCCAAATGTTCCTTCTGCAAGAATT
>JAFWUA010000063.1 GCA_017518785.1 Neisseriaceae bacterium | reverse complement strand
TTTAAGTCTGCCGGAAAAGGTTTTTAAGTCTGCCGGAAAGGTTTTTAAGTCTGCCGGAAAGGTTTTTAAGTCTGCCAAAATGGTTTTGTCAATATTTTTAGCAGAAAATATTTTTTTGAGACTCCTGCAAAATTCGTCATTCTTCATTTCACGAAGTGAAATGAAGAATCTAACTTATTTTTTATAAATATTCTTCGCTACGCTCAAAATGACGAGTAATAGAAAAATTGAGTTTTGCAGGAGTATCTTTTTAGCTTCACTCATTTGCGTAGGCATAAATTTTGGTTTTGTGGCTTATGTTATCATCTTTAACAAATGGCGTTTGTTGGAGCTTGATACTTCGTTATAAACTAAAAATTGTTTTGCAATGGTTTCATGGCTATTGTGTAAAAGTCTGCCGGAAAAAATTTAACAAAACTTATAGACCAAGTTAGCGTAAAATGTTGCTTAAATTCTCAATTACTTTTTCAATAATAAGCCATGATTAAAATTAGCACTGCTTTTGATGCCGGTAGTATCGATGTCGTATCCATTCTTGATAATGGACAGATTAAAGTAAAACTGCGATGTGATAACGCATCTTCTTTCAAGCAATGGTTTTATTTTCGTATGCAAGGTGCAGGGTATTGCCCTTGTGTTATTGATTTTGGTGATGTTTCTGATAGTGCATATCCACAAGGTTGGGAAAACTATCAAGCTGTTGCATCGTATGATAGACGCAATTGGTTTCGAGTGCCGACCATTTTTGATGGTAAAAATTTACGTATCGAACATACTCCATTAGCAAATAGCATTTATTACGCTTATTTTGAACCATATTCATACGAACAACATTTAAACTTAATTGGGGAAGTTCAAAGTAGTGGTTTATGCCAAGTTGAAGATTTATGTAGCACTCATGATGGACGAGATATAAACTTGCTAACCATAGGCAATCAAGCTGCAAGCGATGTCAAAATCTGGTTAATTGCACGTCAGCATCCTGGTGAAGCTATGGCTGAATGGTTAGCAGAAGGTTTTTTATTACGTCTGTTAGATTATCAAGATGCAACATCGCGTGCACTATTGGATATTGCTACTATCTATGTTGTTCCTAATATGAATCCAGATGGGGTAGTGCGTGGTAATTTGCGTACCAATGCTACCGGTGTCAATCTTAATCGCGAATGGTTAAATCCAAGCATAGAAAATAGTCCAGAAGTATATTATGTACGCGAAAAAATGCACGAAACCGGTGTAGATATTTTTTTAGATATTCACGGTGATGAGAGTATTCCCTATATATTTGTTGCAGGCACTGAAGGTGTGCCTAATTATTCCGAAAAAATTGCTAATTTAGAAAAACTTTTCAAAGAAGCGTTTATTAATGCTTGCCCAGATTTTCAAGATGAATATGGCTATCCAAAAGATGAAGCCAATAGTGCAAATTTATCGATGGCAAGCAATTATGTTGGTAATACTTTCAAGTGTCTCTCATTTACTTTGGAAATGCCTTTTAAGGATAATTTAAATTTGCCAGATGATGATTTTGGTTGGAATGGGCAACGCTCTTTGCGTATGGGAGAATCTTTGCTAAATCCATTATTAATCGTATCTCAAAATATTTTGGAGAAACGCAATAATAATTAAAAATTTCCGGCAGACTATTTATTACTAAAATGTGGAGTCTGCCGGAAAACATTTATAATAATATTTTTAGTAAAAACTAGTAATAATATGTCAAAAATATCGCAAAAACTTGCTGCTACCTATCTAATTTTGGGTTGTATTATTTTTGGTTTAGGTGGTTTAATCGTTAAATTTGTTCAATTGGATTCATATGTATTAACCTCTTGGAGGTTAATAATTGCAACATTTGTATTTATTTTTTTAATCAAAATATTTAAACAAAAACTACCTAAACATCGTTATGCTTATTTATCTGCATTATTATCTGGAATTTTTTTAGCACTTGATTTGTCATTTTGGCATGAAAGTCTCCGCAGTGTTGGTCCTGGAATTTCAACTTTATTAAATAGTTTACAAATATTCTTTTTAGCTTTTATTGCAAGATTTTTCTTTCAAGAGAAACAAACTATATATCGTTTAATCGGACTTTTATTAGCCTTTATAGGGGTGGTAATGATTTCATTGCCTGAATGGTCTCATAATGAAAATGCAGCTTATGGCATCATAATTGGTTTATTATCTGCGGCAATGTTATCTTTATCTATGACATTTATTCGTATTGCACATAGTTTTGAAAAAATTGATATTTTCCCGATGATGTTTTTAATTTCGATTAGTGGTGGAATTACATCATTATTAATATCTATTGTGATAAATGATAATATATTAATATTGCCAACAAATATTAATGATTTGATTTTATTAGTTATTTATGGGGTTGTAATGCAGTGTATGGCTTGGGGAATGATTGCATACGCTGTACCGCTATTAAGCTTAACCTTAACTGGATTATTATTGTTAACCGAATCGATAGCGGCACTATTTATTGATTTTATTATTCTACATAAACCAATTTCCGTGCTCCAAATTGCAGGAGCAGTTCTTACCATGATAGCAATTGCTATTGGCAGTTATCATAAAAGTAAACATTTACCAAATTAGATTTAACTTTCCGGCAGACTTATAAATGAGTCTGCCGGAAAAATTATAAGAAAAAATAATAAGCATCACGAAGATGTGCTTATTTGTTGTTTTTTCCAATTTTGCAAGCAATCGTCATTTCTTTGTTGCAAACCTTTTTCACCACCTAATTTTTGTAACCGCACTTCTTCTGTTCCCTTGATAAAAGCTTTCATTTCTTCATCGCTTAATTTATGCAAAGGCTCTCCCAAAGTGCATTGGCAATAGTATTCCGGCAGACCATTTTTCATATTATCGTCAATACCGTATTTAATTAAATCTTGGTTCCAAACTTTGGAAAAAGGAACATTTTTGGCACAGTCATCAACAGTATGTGCAATCAATTGAGCCTTGTTTAACACACATTGCGTAAGAAGCCCAATTGACAGCACAATGCTCGCAATCAACCATAACCATAGTCGTATAACTGTATTTCTTTTTAACGCCATTGTTCAAGAATTAATTATTGGTATGAAAAGATTCCATGCGAATCATTACAACAGGTTTTGATACCTGTGGTAATTTTTCGATGGCACAAATAGCATTTTTAATGTGTTTTTCGCGTGTGCTATGTGTCAGAATAACTATTTCTGCGGTTGCTCCACTTTTCCAAACGCCTTTTTGAATCAAAGCTTCGATAGAAATTCCTTCGTCAGCCAAAATACGTGTGATATTTGCCAATACCCCACTTTCATCAACCGCCTCAACACGCAAGTAATAGCTGCTGGTAATTTCTTCCATTGGCAAGATGGGAAGATTTTGTACTTTTGATGGTTGGAATGCTAAATGTGGTACGCGTCCGGCAGCATCAGAAGTTATCATGCGAGATAAATCAACAATATCTGCCACCACTGCACTGGCTGTTGCTAATTCACCAGCACCTGCACCGTAATGCAAAGTGGAACCAACAGTATCAGCATGAACCCATACCGCATTCATTACTCCATTAACATTCGCTAATAAGCGTTTTTCCGGAATTAGGGTAGGATGAACACGTAATTCAATTCCATTGGGAGTACGGCGGGTAATACCTAATAATTTCAAACGATAGCCTAATTCTTCGGCATAACGAATATCTTTACTATCTAATTTGCTAATGCCCTCTAAATAGCAATTATTGAAACTCAATGGAATGCCAAATGCTAACGATGCCATGATGGTAATTTTATGTCCGGCATCGTGTCCTTCAATATCGAAAGTAGGATCTGCTTCGGCATAGCCCAAGCGTTGAGCTTCTGCTAACACTGCCGGAAAAGAACTTCCTTTTTCACGCATTTCGGTTAAAATAAAATTACTGGTACCGTTGATAATTCCAGCAATCCATTCAATGCGATTAGCAGATAAGCCCTCACGCAATACTTTAATAATTGGAATACCACCAGCCACAGCCGCTTCAAACATTACCATTACATCTTTTTGTTCGGCAGCAGCAAAGATTTCGTTACCATATTCTGCTAAAAGTTTTTTATTAGCAGTTACAACGTGTTTGCCATTTTCAATGGCTTTTAGGATTAAATCTTTGGCAATAGTACTACCGCCGATTAACTCCACCACAATATCAATATCAGGGTGGGTAACAAGTGCAAAAGCATCGTCAGTCAAAACAGTTTCAGGCAAAAACATGTCGGAAGTGTCTAAATCTTGTCTTTTATCCGCAGCCATAAATAGGCGAATTTGTCGTCCGCAACGGCGTTCAATTTCTGCTGCATTGCGTTTTAAAACTTTGGCAGTACCACCGCCAACAGTGCCTAAACCTAAAATACCGATATTGATGGGTTTCATACGTCTTTTTCCTCGATGAATTTTAATCAAATAAAGTGTGAGATTATATACGTATAATTGCTTATACAACAAAAAACAGTTATGTTAATTTACAAAGAAAATTTCTGTGGCAATTTAAGTTCTTTTTATTAAGTAGTATGTAATATGAGATTATTTTTATTAGGACTATATCTATTACCGTTTGTAGTTTGGGCTGAAACGCAATGTTTGGTTGTGAAAGTTTCCGATGGAGACAGTTTTTCTTGTCGCTTAAATAACCGCAAAGTTATTCAAGTTCGATTAGCAGGAATAGATGCACCGGAAAATGGACAAGTGTACAGTACTCTTGCACGCAAAAAACTTAATAGTCTAATTTATAAAAAAAACGTGTATTTATATGGTGAAGGCAAAGATAAATACAACAGAAGATTAGCGACAGTGTTTGTAGATTCCTCCAATTCTCTTTCCGGCAGACTTAATATTAACCTTACCATGATTGAAAGCGGATTCGCATGGCACTACACACGTTATTCAAATAATCAACAATATGCAACAGCACAAACACAAGCACAAAAACAAAAACTTGGCTTATGGGCAGACAAAGGAAAAATAATTAAACCAGAAGAGTGGAGACATCAATGATAGTATGTGTATTAATACTTTGAATTAAAACAATTATATTTATTTCTTGCAGTCAATCATAAAAAAGTATTTTAATACACCACTTGTGAAAAACAACAAAGGGTAAAAACATTATGAATAATATCCAACAAGCACGTCAATTGGGACAACAAATTTGGTTAGACAGTCTATCACGTTCGATGATTATTAAAGGTCAATTGGGCGATAAAATTAGACAAGGTATCAGTGGAATTACCACTAATCCTGCAATTTTCCTAAATGCAATTAAAACCGACCCATCGTATCAAGAAAATATTCGTCAATTAAAACAACAAGGTAAAACTGACAAAGAAATTTATGAGGAACTTGCTACTACTGATGTAAAAGCTGCATGTGATATTTTTTTAATGGAATATCAATATAGCAATGGTAATGCTGGCTTTGTGAGTATTGAAGTAGACCCTGCATTAGCCAATGATACAGAAGCAACTGTTGCCGAAGCAATTCGATTAAATAAAAAAATTGCACGTCCTAATGTAATGATTAAAATTCCAGCTACCTCTGCCGGAATTGAAGCGATAAAAATTTTAGCAAATCAATGTAATATCAATGCTACGCTGATTTTTTCGCATGATACCGTAGAAAAAATTGAACAAGCTTTTTATGCAGGATTACCAAGTCAAAAAAATCGTATTGTAGCCAGTGTATTTTTATCTCGTATCGATACTGCTATTGATCCTATGCTACCTTTCGAATTACAAGGCAAAACAGCTTTATCAATGGCAAAATCTATATATGAAAAAATGCAAAGTCATGTCATTCCGCAAAATGTTATAGATAATTGGTGCGTATTAAATGATGATGAAAATGCTCTTGCTAATGAAGATAACCATCATCATAAACACCATTGTTGTGGTGAATGCGATAACGATGAACATCATCATTGTTGTGGTGAATGTGATGAAGATGAATATCAACAATATCGACAAGCAGCACAGCGTCTTCCGGATTCTCCATTATTCACACTATTATGGGCATCAACTGCAACCAAAAATCCCAATTATTCCGATACTTTGTATATTGATAATCTTATTGGAGAAAACACTATTAATACCTTGCCACAAAAAGCTCTTGATGCCTTTATTGAGCATGGTAATGTGCAAAAAATAAATTGCGATAATGCCAATGATACTTTGGATAAAATCTCTCAATATGCTGATATAAAAGCCATAACAGATGAATTACAAACCAAAGGTTTGCAGCAATTTCAAGAAGCTTTTGCTGAAATTTTGACATTTATTGATAATTTTGAATAAAAAAGTTTCCGGCAGACTTAATCTTAATTGTAATTTTGAGCCGAAGATTGAAGCAAAGACGAAAGTGGTTGCGAAGAATTTTTACTTATAAAGAATTTGTTGATACTCTTCGTTTTGTGAAGCGTAACGAGGAATGACGAATGTTTTAGAGATTTGTTAAATATAATAGTCTGCCGGAAAAAGAATTTAAGCAATATGTTAAGATTTATTATTTAATTAAAAACCGTAAGGAAATCAAACAAATGAGTAAAGTAATTGCCATTTTGCCAGGTGATGGCATAGGTCCTGAAATAGTGCGTGAAGCACGCCGTGTGTTGGAAGTGTTGCAAAAAGACGGTTTGGACATTGCGTTTGAAGACGCACCTTTGGGCGGGGCGGCGTATGACGCTTATGGCTCGCCTTATCCTGAATTTACGCAAAATATTTGCCGACGTGCAGACGCAGTGCTGTTGGGTGCGGTCGGCTCACCCCAGTATGACAATTTAGACCGTCCCTTGCGTCCTGAAAGGGGTTTGTTAGCCATTCGTAAGGATTTGAATTTATTTGCAAATTTGCGTCCTGCGGTGTTGTATCCTGAACTCGCAAACGCATCTACCTTAAAACCCGAAGTGGTGAGTGGTTTGGATATTCTGATTGTGCGAGAACTTACAGGCGATATTTATTTTGGGCAACCGCGTGGCATTTCGGTAAATGAAAATGGCGAAAGAGAAGGCATTAACACTATGCGATACACGGAAAGCGAACTCCGCCGCATTGGTCATATTGCTTTTGCCGCTGCCCAAAAACGC
>JAFWUA010000062.1 GCA_017518785.1 Neisseriaceae bacterium | reverse complement strand
AATCGTATTGAAAGAGTAATGGCTGTATCGATATTGGGTGTTCCGGCAGACTCTTGCTCTCAATACGCATCACTACTGCACGACCGTATGACAGAATCTGTATTAAAGAATTTTAATCAGGCAACAGAAATTTTCCGGCAGACTAATCCTACATCTTTTGTTTGTATTGATATATTGGTAAATGGAAGAGAAGCGTTAGAGATGGCTAATCGTGATATGGGATTAGCATTATCTGATGATGAAATTGAATATCTAATTGATAATTACCTTAAACTCAATCGTAATCCTACTGATGTAGAATTGATGATGTTTGCACAGGCAAATTCAGAACATTGTCGCCATAAAATTTTCAATGCAGATTTTATTTTGAATGGTAAAAAACAAGATAAATCATTGTTTGCAATGATTCGCGAAACTCATCAAATGCACCCACAAGGTACAGTTGTTGCCTATAAAGACAATGCTTCTGTAATTGAAGGTGGGGAAATCGAACGTTTTTATCCTAATCCTGATAACGCTAAATACACTTTTCATAATGAAAATACCCATATTCTGATGAAAGTTGAAACTCATAATCATCCCACAGCAATTGCACCATTTGCCGGTGCTGCAACAGGTGCCGGTGGCGAAATTCGCGATGAGGGTGCAACAGGACGTGGTTCACGTCCCAAAGCAGGTTTAACTGGTTTTTCGGTATCAAATTTATACTTACCAGATGCAGTGCAAGCGTGGGAATATTATCGTGTAGACCGTACAGAATATGGTCGTCCCAATCGCATGGCATCTGCTTTGCAAATCATGATTGACGGACCTTTGGGCGGTGCTGCTTTTAATAATGAATTTGGTCGTCCTAATTTGGCAGGTTATTTCCGTACCTTTGAAGAATCTTTTGATGGCAAGATGCGTGGTTATCATAAGCCAATTATGATTGCTGGCGGTATGGGCAATATCCAAGCACAACAAACTTATAAAAATGAAATTCCGGCAGACGCTTTATTAATTCAATTGGGTGGTCCTGGATTTTTAATTGGTTTAGGAGGTGGAGCTGCATCAAGCATGGCTGGCGGTTCTAATCATGAGGAATTAGATTTTGATTCAGTACAACGCGGTAATCCGGAAATTGAACGCCGTTGTCAAGAAGTAATCGACCGTTGTTGGCAATTAGGCGAGAATAATCCAATTATCGCCATTCACGATGTTGGAGCAGGTGGTTTGTCCAACGCTTTCCCCGAATTAGTCAACGATGCAGGACGTGGTGCAGTTTTTGAATTACGAGATGTACCCACCGAAGAAAAAGGTATGACCCCATTGCAATTGTGGTGCAATGAGGCACAAGAACGCTATGTTTTATCTATTTTGCCACAAGATTTGGCAAGGTTCACTGCAATTTCTGAAAGAGAACGTTGTCCATTTGCAGTGGTAGGTCGAGCTACTGATGATGGTAATTTGGTGGTTCATGACAATATATTTGATAATCTTCCGGTAGACTTACCATTAAATGTGTTATTAGGAAAACCGCCTAAAACAACTCGTAAAGATAAAGATAGTCTGCCGGAAAGCATGCCATTATCCACAGAACATATTGAATTACGTGAGGCTGTCTATCGTGTTTTACACCTACCGAGTGTAGCAGATAAGAAATTTTTAATTACCATTGGCGACCGTACTGTTGGCGGTTTGACCGTGCGAGACCAAATGGTAGGGCGTTTTCAAGTTCCAGTTTCAGATTGTGCGGTTACCGCAATGGGATTTAATACCTATTTAGGTGAAGCTATGAGTATGGGTGAACGCACTCCTATTGCCTTGTTAGATGCACCTGCATCAGCACGTATGGCAATTGGTGAAGCACTAACCAATATTGTTGCGACTACAATTGACGAAATTCAAAACATCAAATTATCGGCTAACTGGATGGCACCATGTGGTGTAGCTGGTGAAGATGCAAGGCTTTATCGTACAGTTGTTGCTACTTCTGACTTTTGTAAGCAATTAGGATTGTCCATTCCAGTCGGTAAAGACTCTCTATCGATGCGAACGGTTTGGACAGATGGCGATGAACAACGTAGCGTAACCGCACCACTATCCTTGATTATCACAGCATTTGCACCAGTGAGTGATGTTAGACGTACTCTTACCCCAGAATTACGTCTAATCGATGATACTTTGTTGGTATTGGTTGATTTAGGACAAGGTAGGGCACGTATGGGTGGCAGTGCTTTGGCACAAACCTATAAACAATTAGGCAATGATGCACCTGATATTGATCCTGCACAACTTGCTGGTTTTTTCAATGCCGTACAACAATTATCCAAAGATGGACGCATTTTAGCGTATCACGATCGTTCTGATGGAGGATTATTAGCAACATTAGCGGAAATGATGTTTGCATCACATGCTGGCATGGATTTAAATATTAATACGCTAATTGAAACTTACAATCGTACTCGTCATGATTTGCGTGATACGGTATTACGTATACTTTTCAATGAAGAATTGGGTGCTGTATTACAAATTAATCGTGATGATTGGGCTGATGTTCAATCACTTTTTGCTGAACACGGCTGTACAGAATGTGTTCACATCTTGGGTGAAATTAGTAGTAATGGGCGTTTAATCATTCGCAATGGCAAAGATATTCTACTTAATGAAGATAGAGCAGATTTGCAAAAAGCATGGAGTGAAACATCATATCGCATTCAATCATTACGCGATAATCCTGCTTGTGCTGCGAGTGAATATGAACAAATCAAAAACGGCAAAGGATTATTTGCCGAGCTTACCTTTACTCCAACTGAATTTACTGCACCTGCAATTGTAAGTGGACAATCTCCTAAAATCGCAATTTTACGAGAACAAGGCGTAAATGGACACGTAGAAATGGCAGCAGCCTTTACTATGGCAGGCTTTGAATCTTACGATGTACACATGAGTGATTTACTTTGCCAAAGAGTGCAATTAAAAGATTTTCAAGCATTAGTTGCCTGTGGCGGATTTAGCTATGGAGATGTATTAGGGGCAGGGGCAGGGTGGGCAAAAACCATTCTTAATCACTCACGTTTGCGTGATGAATTTGCTCAATTTTTTGCACGTCAAGATACCATTTCACTTGGAATATGTAATGGTTGTCAGATGATGAGTTTATTGGCAGATATTATTCCAGGTGCCGAAAATTGGGGACGATATAAACGAAACTTATCGGAACAATTTGAAGCACGTTTAATTATGGTAAAAGTTCTATCATCGCCATCGATTTTCTTGCAAAACATGGCAGGTTCTATATTGCCGGTGGTGGTTTCTCATGGTGAAGGTCGAGTTGAATTAGGAAATAAAGCACCACAATATTCGGCATTACACTATGTTGATGGACAAGGAAAACCAACCGATATTTATCCATATAACCCCAATGGTTCAGAGTACTCTATCGCAGGACAAACTACCATCGATGGACGTGCAACCATTATGATGCCTCACCCAGAACGTGTTATTCGTAACGTATCATTAAGTTGGAAACCAGATAACTGGACACAAGACGCATCACCATGGTTTGAAATGTTTGTTAATGCAAGACGTGCTTTTGATTAACTATATAGTCAACTTATAGAGACTCCTGCAAAACTCGATTTTTTCTATTACTCGTCATTCTGAGCGTAGCGAAGAATCTTTATAAACAATAAGTTAGATTCTTCATTTCACTTCGTGAAATTCAGAATGACGAGTTTTGCAGGAGTCTCTTATAGCAAAAGACATCAATGCGATAAATAAAAAAAAGTCTGCCGGAAAGCATATATAAGTTTTCCGGCAGACTTTATTGTCTAAAATCACAGATATTTTCAACTATTCCCAACGCTCTAATTGAAGAATCCTATCTTCGGTAAGTTTTCCCAACCAATAATCGTGGACATTTGGAATTGAGTAACCAAAGTAATCTGATTTCTTAATTGCATTAATTTCTGCTTTACGAAATTTTACCCATGCACTTTGTGATGCTTTGAGTTTTTTTACAAAAACTTTATCGTTTTCATATTTTTTCAAAATTCCATTGTATGTAGCATTCATAGTTTTTTCTAATTGTTTTAATCTTGATTGAGGGTTGTTTGGCAATGATAAATTTAACCATCGCCATAATTGAGCAGTACGCTGCTGATCTAACTTGCTCAACCAATGCAATCGTGCTGATTGATAATAATTGCCATAATGTGAAGTATTAGCACCGTGCGGAAATATAGCATTCATTTCGGCATTACGAAACTTACTCCATGCCTGTTGTGATTTTTTTAATTGTTCGGTAAATGAGCGATTATTTGCGTAGTTTTTT
>JAFWUA010000061.1 GCA_017518785.1 Neisseriaceae bacterium | reverse complement strand
TTAAAGAGACTCCTGCAAAACTCGATTTTTTCTATTACTCGTCATTCTGAGCGTAGCGAAGAATCTTTATAAACAATAAGTTAGATTCTTCATTTCACTTCGTGAAATTCAGAATGACGAGTTTTGCAGGGGTCTCTTAAATATTGAATCACATCTTTTTGAAAACAAATATCCAATAAAAACTTTTGTGTTTTCTGGTTTTTTTGTTCCATTATTATGTTTTGCATTTTTTAATGTTATTGAAATTATTGTTTTTTCATTTGCAAAGTTTCCTAAATATAAAATAAATGGAAAATATGCAAAGTATGATACCTGTGATATTTGCTTGTCTTTTAGCATCCTTAATGGCAAATACAGCATACATTGCTGAATTTTTGGTAAAAAATTATTTAGCTTCGCAATATAAACCAACTATGGAAAAGTTGATTAAACAAAAAAATGCTTATAAATAATATTTCCGGCAGACTAAAAAAATAGTGCAACAAAAGAAGCATAAGCATTATAATTTTAAAGTTGTTTGATTATACCTTTATGAAAGCAAATCATGATTACTTCAACGGATAATATTCAAGTTAAATATTTACGTCATTTATTGATTGATAGACGTTTTCGCCATAAAAATCAAAGATTTGTAATTGAGGGTGTTCATTTATTACAAACAGCACTATTATCAAAAAGTCTGCCGGAAAAGGTTTTTGTGCCAGAAAGTCGTGTAGAAAATGTGGAAATTCAAGCTTGTCTGCAACAAATACCAGAGCAATCGGTAGTTGTAATTTCGGATAAAGTGGCAAAACAAATTGCTTCATTAAGCAATGGTTGTGATGTATTTTCACAGATGATTTTGCCGCATTCAAATGCTTTGCCCAATGGCATAGATTGTGTTGTTTTAGAAAATGTGCAAGATCCCGGCAATGTAGGTACGATTTTACGCACAACTGCTGCTACTGGGATTTCGCATATAGTTTTGGATTCGCAATGTGCCGATGTGTGGTCTCCCAAAGTTTTGCGTTCCGCTATGGGGGCACATTTTTTATTGAAAATTGCAACAAATGTACGTTTAATCTATTTACTGCGTAAGTTTTCAGGCAGAGTACATGTAACCACACTAACTACATCGTGGATTAAAAATTTACATGAAGTAGATTTAACTCATAACTGTGCTTGGGTTTTTGGCAATGAAGGCACAGGAGTGTCGCCAGAAATTGCCACTTGTGCACCGTTTGGCGTACGTATTCCAATGATAGGTAAGACTGAATCATTAAATGTAGCAATGGCAGCTTCTGTTTGTTTATTTGAACAAATGCGACAACGTCATTATGTCAAAGCATAATTTTGAGCAGTTTTTACATAATGGTCAGCAGATTGACGTAAATTTATAATCTCTTCATCGCTTAATTTACGTATTTGGCGTACCGGTGAGCCTAAATATAAATAACCACTTTCTAAATGTTTGTTTGGTGGAACTAATGAACCTGCACCAATCATGCAATCATCATCAATAATCGCTTTATCTAAAACAATACTTCCCATGCCAATTAATACTCGATTGCCAATTGTGCAACCATGTAAAACAACTGCATGCCCCACCGTTACATCATCTCCAATAATCAGAGGAGCCCCATCATGCTGCTCTTGATTATCATATCCCCTGTTGCCAACATGTAAAACAGAATTATCTTGAATATTAGTACGTTGTCCAATGCGAATGTAATTAATATCGCCACGAATACTTACATGAAACCAAATCGATGAATTATCACCAATCACCACATCACCACTAATACGTGCACTTTCATCAATATATACATCTTTCCCAATAATGGGTTTGGTGTTTAAATATGCCTGTAATTGTCTCATTTATTAAATTGATTCCTATTGATTAAGCCCTTCAATTTCATCTATTTCTTTGGGTACGTAATCGGTGCATACTTCTGATTCATCTTGATGAATAATAATATTATCTTCAATACGCACTCCAACTCCACGTAACTCCGTTGGAATATCAACATCATCTGGAATATATAATCCAGGTTCGATTGTCATACACATATTTTCACGCAAAACAATTGATTGTCCGTGTTCAAAACGTCCACCCACATCGTGTACGTCCAATCCCAACCAATGACCTATACTGTGCATATAAAAACGTTTATATTTTTGCTTCTCAATATTATCGTTGAGACTGCCGGAAAGCAGTTTCAAGTCTAATAATCCTTGCGTTAATAATTCAACAGATAGATTATTAAGCGATTCATAAGTAACACCAGCACGTGCTGCACCGATAACTTTTTTATTAACATCTAATACCACTTGATATAAATCTCGTTGAGCAGGAGTAAAATCGTTATCAACTGGAAAGGTGCGAGAAATATCTCCGGCATAATTTTGCCATTCAGCACCAGCATCAACTAATACCAATTGACCGCTTTGCAAAACCGATTCATTGTTGGTGTAATGCAATGTACAAGCATTTTTACCTGCGGCAACAATGGTGTTATATGCACATTGTCTAATTCCATGTCGGAAAAATTCCGATAGAATTTCACCTTCTACATGATACTCATACATTTTTGGTGCTGCCACACACATTGCTTTTACGTGTCCGAATGCACTTATTTTGGCAGCGTGTCGCAATAACTCTAATTCCACCTCATCTTTAATTAGACGCATCGAATCTAAAACAGTACGCAGATTCATACAACTTTCCGGCAGACTCTGTGAAGTATGCGGTTGATATAAATCATGCCACATTTGTAATAGTTTTTTTTCTTTGTTATAGCGATTAAGAGTCCATAACTGACGATGCCCTTTGAGTAATTCCTTGACATGTTTTTGCCATTGATTAATGGAGGCAGTGTATTCAATCTTAAAGTATTCTCTTGCTTTGTCAATTCCATAGCGAGAACCTTCCCACATTTCGCGTTCTGGGTCTGAATCACGGCAAAATAAAATGGTTTCACGAGTGGCACCATCTAAAATTAAAACGGCATCTGGCTCATCAAAACCACTTAAATAATAAAAATCACTATCTTGACGAAATGGATAAGATGTATCGCCACTACGTTTTTTTTCAGAGGCAGAAAATAAAACCGCAATGCCATGCACGCCAATTTCATCAAAAACTCTTTTTCTACGTAAAACACATTGTTCGATATAGGTTGGATTAAACATAATTTACCCCCACATATTCAAATAATGTTTGCCTATATAATGAAAGAATACACCCAAAAACATGGCAATACCAACACGATTATTAGATAAAAACATTTTAAAACATTTATATCTATCTTTATCCTTAATTTGAGTATATTGATGAATTTGCAAAACAATCACCACTATAAAAAATAACCAGAAAAATAAATTGGCATGGATTAATAAACCAACCACTGCCATCAATACATCAAATATAAAGTGGAAAAACATAGCAGCAGCCATATCGTAATCACCAAAAGTAATAGCAGAAGTTTTGATATTGCCCAACTTCAAATCATCTGGTTTATCTGCCATAGCGTACATGGTGTCATAAGCTAATGTCCAGCAGACATTGGCTGTGAATAATAACCATACCATCGGTGGTACTGAATTTGTTTGAGCAGCAAATGCCATAGGAATACTAAATGAATAAGCTAAACCCAAATAAAATTGCGGAATCGGAAAAAAACGTTTGGTAAAAGGATAAGTTAGTGCTAAAAACAAAGCTGGCAAACTCATCAGCCATGTTAAACGATTCATAGGCAATAAACACAAAGCGGCTAATAAACACAGAATTGCACATAAAATTAAAGCTTCTTTAACTGTAACTTCGCCTTGTGCAAATGGTCTTCCCTGTGTGCGTTCAACCTGACCGTCAAAATTTCGATCAGCAGTATCATTAATTACGCAACCTGCTGAACGCATTAGAAAACAGCCAATCCCAAATAAAATAATCAATAAAATATCTGGCTTGCCATCAGCCGCAATCCATAGCGACCACCAAGCCGGCCAAAGCAATAAATAAGTGCCAATCGGTTTTTCCACACGCATCAGGCGTGAATAGGCGTTGATTTTTTTCTTCCAGTCTATCATTTTTTGAGTGTGTGTATATGGGGATTGATGGGTGCAATTATATGCCTAATTTAAGTTGCTTGTTTGAAACTCCTGTAAAATTCGTCGTTTTAGAATGTATCATGAGTTTTTATAAATAGAGAGTACTGCCAAATCATTTTTTTCACTATCCATCATTCATAATCGTAGCGAAGAATATTTATGTAAAACAATCAATTGAGATTCTTCGTTTCACGAAAGTGAAACTCAGAATGACGAATTTTTAGAAATTACCATATAAAAAATGCAACTTGCTATAAAAAAAGGAATTTCACAAAGATTTGAAGAAGTATAGTGTTACAGTGTTATTTTTGTAACGTAATCTGCCGGAAAAAATTTATTACTACTTTTCCGGCAGACTATCAAATTAATTTCAGGCTTACTGGGCAGGCACTAATTAGTCCTAAAAGCACCAAAGACACCTGCACGAGGTTGTTTCTCAACCGCACTACTATCATAAAACGTACCAGCTAAATTACCCGCTTTGGGTCCATAAAATTTACCCATAGATTTAACAGAACCGCTTACACCAGAGAAAGTATTACCATTGATTGTAGCTTCAATATGGGTTTGTTTATCTCCTATATCGTTGTGCCATTGTATATCACCAGTGAGTTTTTTCTCACCAAAATTTACAACAAAGTTAGAATGTCCCTCACGAGCTCCATTGAGAAAACTTGCCATTGCTTGTCCTGTATATTTTACATTGTTATCTTGTGGCATATCGTTTGTTTCGGTTGGAATACCTTGATGAAATATAACATTCCTGCCATCATCAAGATGCAATACTCCAAAAATGGAATATGATTCGAGTTTAGTAAAACCACGATGATTACCGTTTATAAGATCAATTTTTTTTTCCATCAACAATTAAATTCGTAAAATCTTTACCATCATTAGGTGTAAATGAATTTTGGGTAAAGTCATAACCATTACCACCTTGAATAATATATTGTGCAAGCGATACAGCATCCGTGTTCTCAATATTATTATTAGATGCAGGTGCAGTGTTACTATCACCATTGGCTACTGGTTGATTTGATGGTGTAGTTGTACCACTGTCATCAGAACCGCCACCACAAGCAGAAAGTGCAAATAATGAAATTAAGGCACAAATAATAAGTTTTTCTATATACATTTTATGTTCCTTTATGGAAGTAAAAAAATTTTAAAAATTGTTTGCTTTACAAAGCAAACACTTAAAAACAGTACTCTTTAAGTTTTTTTTGTCAAACTTAATGGAAGTATTGTAAAACACATCATTCCAGTTGCAGCTCAAAGAAGTGATAATCTAACTTATTACTTT
>JAFWUA010000060.1 GCA_017518785.1 Neisseriaceae bacterium | reverse complement strand
TATTATTATGAAACCATTACAAAAATCTTGTTGTTTTTAAATGTTACCAAACCATCATGCCAAACTCCTGCAAAACTACTCATTAATCGTTGCATTTCTCTAAACGAAAATATCAATTATTTTGTAAAAAGATTATTAACATTTCTTTTAATATTTTCGGGTAAACATTGGTATAAGCAGTAAAATACATATGCAGCTCTATCAGTTCTAAATTGCAGAATCAAAAAGAATATTGCAGGAAGACAAATCCCATGCAAAAAATTTGCAAATACAAAAAAAGACGCACCACTCATGTGGTGCGTTTATCAAAATGAAAAATCAAACTTCTCTTTTAACTAACTTTGGACTTTTATTTTTTCACTTTCGCAGCAGCAGCAGCAGAGGCATTCTTAACTGCATCAGTAGCTGACTTTTGTGATTGCTTTACAGTTTCAGCAACATTTTTTTGCACTTCTTTTGCAGTAGTTTGCAAAGACTCTATTGTACTTTTAGTAGTTTCAAATGCTTGCTGAATTTGATCAAACATAGCATGAGTTTGTTCAGGAGAAGCTTTTTTCAACTCCGCTAATTGAGTTTTAATACTTGCTTGTGCCGCTGCAAATTGGTTTTCTGCCAATTTTTGAGTGTTTTGTTGTACAGCTTCTGCCCAAGCATAAAGAGCTTGTAAATGTTGGGTTAATTGCTCGCCTTTTTGGCTTGCCCATTCGCTTGCTTCTTTACCAGCTTCTTGTGGATTATTGCAATTCTTCAACATGCTTTCGGCTGTTTGAGAATTATGGTCAAAAGATTTTTTGGTGAATTCAAGATTTAAATTAAAAAGTTCTTCAGTACTTTTCAAAACCAACTCGGCAGTTTTGTTCAATTGATTCAAGGTATCCAAACCAACTCTGCTGAATGCTTCATTTAGATTTTGCATAAACAAATTCTCCTATTAATGGTAACACACATCACAATGTATCGGCATGCAAGTTGCAAGTACTATATATAAAACTTGAATATCGCTTCAACACGCAACTTATAAACATATAGTATTATACCGATACACGAAACTTGAAAAGCTCTATATAAAAAACAGAGCTACCGATTCATTGTAACACAACAAAAATATTTTTTGTTAAAAATATTACATGTGGTAATTTTCATGATTTTTAAGAGCAAGAAACGACTGTTCAAACTCAAATTAATCACAAGTGCGAGTATAGTTCAAAATCAAAAAACATACCACTTTTAACGGCTATTCTTTGGTTTTTAAGCCAACACGCCACCATTCTAACAGTTGTATAAAACAAGGTTGTTTTTGCTCGTGTTAAAATTTAATTTTTTGCATGTATCTTCAAAAAGTCGCTTTTTGAATTTAAAACGGTTAAAATGGGCGTTTTCCAGAGGAAAAAGTTTTGTGTCTAACGCACTTGTTGATATGAACAAGTCTTAAAAATTTTTTAACAATTAACGATATGATTTGAATCTATGAAAACTGAAAAACGCATCATCAAAAAATACCACAACCGCCGACTGTATGACACTGCCATCAGTTGCTATGTAACCATTTCAGATGTTAAACAAATGGTTTTGGAATATGAAGATATCCAAATTGTCGATGCAAAAACTGATGAGGATTTGACTCGTTCAGTGCTTTTGCAGATTATATCTGAAGAGGAAGCCGGAGGAACTCCAATTTTAAGCAATGAAACCATTTGCCAAATGATTCGCATGTATGGAGAAGTTTCGCAAAGCTTGTTCGCTCCATTTTTGGAGCAAAATATGCGTATTTTCGCAGAATGGCAAGAAAAAATTGAAGAGCAAGCAAAAGCTGTGAATAAAGCTAATCGTTGGTTGATGTCTCCATTTCAAAGCTTTTCAAATATCCCATTCATGGAATGGCAACGCTCCCTACAACAACAAGCATTGTCTTTCTGGCAAAAAACAATCAACAATTCGCAAGAGTAAATATTGCAACATGGTACGCAACAATCTTTCCGGCAGTCTTGAATAATTTAATCTTAATACCAGTTAATTTAATTTATTCAGACTGCTGTGCTTAAAAATATATATCAATTATTTCCCAAATTATCATTTAGAAAAACAAATATGAAATTTATTGACGAAGCCAAAATTGAAGTAGTAGCTGGCAGCGGTGGCAACGGTGCTGTAAGCTTTCGCCGTGAAAAATACATCCCTATGGGCGGACCAGATGGTGGTGATGGTGGTCGTGGCGGCAGTGTATTTGCAGTAGCTGATGAAAATATCAATACTCTGGTTGAATATCGCTTTGTCAAAAAATATCGTGCTAAAAACGGTGAAAAAGGACATGGTTCTGACCGTTACGGCAAAGGTGCAGACGATATTGAATTAAAAATGCCAATTGGTACGCAAATCAAAGACGCTGACACTGGTGAATTATTGGGAGATTTAACAACGCACAATCAAAAAATTTGCTTGGCAAAAGGTGGGAAAGGTGGTTTAGGTAATATTCATTTTAAATCTTCCACTAATCGCTCCCCAAAACAAGCTACACCTGGTGAAGAAGGTGAACAACGCTCTTTATTGTTGGAGTTAAAAGTATTAGCTGACGTTGGGCTTTTGGGCATGCCCAATGCTGGCAAATCAACATTGATTCGTGCAGTATCTGCCGCACGACCCAAAGTGGCAGATTACCCATTTACCACTCTCCACCCCAATTTAGGCGTGGTGCGATTATCAGAAAATGATAGTTTTGTGATGGCAGATATTCCAGGTTTGATTGAAGGTGCTGCAGAAGGTGCTGGTTTAGGACATCGTTTTTTAAAGCATTTGTCACGAACTGGTCTGCTATTACACATAGTAGATATTGCTCCGTTCGATGAAAATACCAATCCTGCACATGAATATATGGCTATTGTTGATGAGCTTCGCCGTTATGACGAAAATTTGTATAACAAGCCTCGTTGGTTAATTTTAAACAAAACAGATATACTGCCGGAAAACGAAAAAACAAATAGAATAAGAGAATTTCTACAAAAAATTGAGTGGAATCACCCTACTCCTAACGATGAATTTCAATTCGACACCCAAACTCCTCGCTTATTTGAAATAAGTGCCTTAAATCATGATGGCACTCAACAGTTGATATACGCTATCCAAAATTATTTAAATGAAGTTAAAAAAGACAAAAACACAAAGCAAGACAATTTAGAAAATAATCCACCATCATTAATACAAAATATTTAAAAATTTTTTATACTTAATGTGCTTTACAAACAAAAATTAAGCAGTGTAGAATGGTGAGTTGTAGTTTCGCGAAACTAAATATTAAATAATAATCACAATTAAAACTAATCACAACACACTCTTAACAACATGGTTACAGATAACAAAGAAAACACCCCTACACAAAGCATGGGGCTATTGGACAGGTTAGACAATTTGAGCAAGGCAAAAGGGAAAAGCAACGTTGTACGTGATGTTCCTCAAATGCCCACACCTAAAATACCCCATATTGAGCACACTCTAAAATATCACGATGGCACCACTCGTACTGTGTATACCACCGATGAAGAAACTCTTTTCCCAGAAGGATATTTGATTGTTTCACGCACTGATCTTAAAGGCATTATCACTCATGCCAACGAGGCTTTCGTGCATATGTCAGGCTGGGACAGAGAAGATTTAATTGGAGTACCACACAGTATTTTACGCCACCCTGATTTACCCAAAGTTGCTTTCAAAGGTTTATGGGACGATGTTCAAGCAGGCAAAAAATGGCACGGTTATGTAAAAAATCTACGCAAAGATGGTGGATTTTATTGGGTTTATGCCACGATTATTCCAAATGTTCGTGGTGGCAAAATTGTGGGTTACACATCAGTTCGCCGTCAGCCATCTCGTGAAAAAATCGAAGAAATGCAAGAATTGTACAAACAATTAAAAGCGAAAGAATAATCAACTAATTAACAATATTAGACAATTAAATGGGATACAGGTATGCCTAATATATTGATTGCACCAGATTTTCCACCTGAACACTTTGGTGGCTGGCATATTTTCAATGTGATTTTGCAACGTCATTGTAAAAATCAGATTCACCTATTAGCTCCGCATTCAGCAGAAGAACAACAACAAATGTTCGAACAACATCAAGTGGACATAATTTATGCTAATCCATTTTATGCGGCATCTCTAATCCGCGATAAAAACTATCTGCCGGTGGTGAAACCTGTTAAAAATCCTGATGAAATGGTAATTGCTACCGGTTCGTCATCTGGCATGAAAAAAATAACCGACTTAAAAGCTGGAATGAAAATCGCGATTACTAATAATCACGATGTTAAATTGATTGGTTTGCGTCTATTGGAAGCTGCTAACTTAACAGAAAAAGATTTAAAATGGGTAGAAGTTCCATCTTTCCAAGCAGCGGCACGTACTGCCATACACGGTGAGGTAGATGCGGCATTTTTTGTGGCAAGTTCTTTTCATTCATTATCTGAATTAACCAAAAATCAAATGACAGTTTTGATTGAAAGCCATATTCGCGATATTACCCATGTATTTTTAATGCACCCATCACAACAACAATTGTTGCCTAATATTCAAAAAACCATTATCGATATGAAGAATCATAATTCAGGTAAAAAAGTTTTAAATGAGCTTAATATGCCAGAAGGTTTTGAAGAACTGACTATCGATGATGCAGAATTTATGATTGACTTGATGGAAACGTTATTAGATTAACTCATTAAAAGGTTTAGTTATCTTGCAAATGAAAATTCATAAAAAAAATAATTTTATTAAGCTATAATTAGACAAGTGTGATTTACTTGATAAATAAACCTAATATTCAATAGGATTAATTAATAAGGAAGCATTATGGACATTTACACCATTAGAAAATACGCTATCAATCAACAAATCGTTGCGAATTTACTTGGAGTATCTCTCTCTGCTGTTACTTTGTATATGCATGGGAAAAGAGCTACTCCATTGAGGGCTGAAAACCTAACTATTGAAGATATTAAACAGGCCAACAGAGACTATCTATTTAATAAATATAAAGATTTTATATAAAGATAGTCTGCCGGAAAAATATTTATTCTCTTCAAGCATCACAAAAGCGGTTTATAAAAAAACCGCTTTTTGTTGTGTTTATAAATTTCGAGAAACCATAGAGACTACTGCAAAACTCGTCATTCTGAATTTCACGAAGTGAAATGAAGAATCTAACTTATTGTTTATAAAGATTCTTCGCTACGCTCAGAATGACGAGTAATAGAAAAAAACGAGTTTTGCAGGAGTCTCCATAATCTATTGCTTATCTAACACATCTCCACCACCCAAAGCAGTGTATCTTGCCAAAAAATTTTGATACAAAGACAGTTCAGTATCAATTACATTTTGTTCAATTGTTCTGGTATTTTTTTGTGCAGATAGTAGTTTATCTAAATCATCAGCACCATTTTCGTAACGCACTTCTCTCATACGTTCTAACTTACGTGCTGCAATCAAATTTTCTGACATCAGTGCATGTTGTTTATTTAATTGATTGTATTGAGCATAAGAATCTTCAACTTCGGATAATGCTGTGTAGAGCTTATTGCGATAATCAGCTAAATCAGAACGATATTGAAGCTGTGAAACTTTTAAATTCAAAATATTGTCAGGCATATTTAAAATTGGCAAACCTAAACGCAATGATAATGAACCAACAGGGTCAGACAAAATTTTTGCTAATTCGCTTCCGCCCATAGCAACTCCTGCTCCCAAATCTATACTTGGAAAAAAATCTCTCACCTTTACACTAACATTTGCCATATCCGACATTAAACGCATACGTGATGCACGAATATCAGGACGATTATCCAACACTTCTGCTGGTAAATTTACTGATAAATCAGGTATATAAAACTTTTCCGGCAGACTCATCGGTTCATATAATTGAGCTTGTGGCATCTTACCTATTAACACTGATAAGGCATGCCGCAATTGAGTTGCACGCAGTTGTAATGAATTTAATGAATTTTGTTGTTGGCGAAAATCCTGTTCACTACTTAATACGTCCATTTGTGCCAAAGCACCAAATTTGTATTTAAGATGGATAAATTCTAATTGTTTTTCAGAGCTTGCTAAATTTTTTTGTGATAAGGCAATTTTCTGATTCAAACTACCTAACTGCCAATACAAATCAGCAACTTGTGTAGTAACTGCAATTGCTACTTGCTGTTTATCTTCTGCTGATGCTTGTGCCAACCATTTGCGTACATCATGCATTTTTAACAGTTTGCCAAATAAATCCAACTGAAATGAAACATTTGCACTTGAAGAATATGATTTAGTCCATGATTGATTAGAACTATCCAACGGTTTGCGAGCACTAACACTGCCGGAAGCAGAAACAGAAGGTAACATATCCGCAGTTGCCATATCTAATTGCAATAAAGATTGTTGCAAATTATATGTTGCTTTTTCCAAGCTACTATTATGCTCCAAAGCCTGATTAATCAGATTTGATAAATTATCATCACCAAAAACTTCCCACCAGCGAGCAGGTAAGATTTGAGCAGTATCCTTTCTCTCAACCATTTGCCATTGCTCTGGCAATGCTATACCTGCTATATCACTTGGTGCATCTGGAATAGCTGCACATGCAGACAATAAAAGAGCAATCGATAAAACAGATAAACGCATAAATTTTTCCTTTATTAAAAAGCTTAAAAGCCACGATTATATCCCAAACAAAATTAATAATAGCTTAATTAACCTATTGATTATATTATTTCCGGCAGACTGAAATCTTTGCAAAATTCACTTTTTTCTCATTAGTTATTCTAAACTTCGTTGCAAATCTTTTTACTTAACAAGCAATTATATTCTTCTTTTTCCTATTACAA
Source organism: Neisseriaceae bacterium (assembly GCA_017518785.1). Taxonomy (GTDB): domain Bacteria; phylum Pseudomonadota; class Gammaproteobacteria; order Burkholderiales; family Neisseriaceae; genus RGIG9985. The sequence continues at coordinate 10,475 of JAFWUA010000060.1, read as the reverse complement.
ATTTACGAATGACGAGTTTTGCAAAAGTTTAAGTCTGCCGGAAAAATTTATTTCTACGCAAAACCTCATGCAAAATGAGACCCCTGCAAAACTCGTCATTCTGAATTTCACGAAGTGAAATGAAGAATCTAACTTATTGTTTATAAAGATTCTTCGCTACGCTCAAAATGACGAGTAATAGAAAAAATCGAGTTTTGCAGGAGTCTCAAAATTAGCAAATGCAAGATGAGTTCAAAGTTGTAATAGCACCTTAAATCTAATACATAACCAATAGTGATACGCGATTTCGAGCATAAGCTAAACGAAGAAATATGCCACAAACGCTATTTTTGCAGGAGTTTCACTCTTGTAATAAGCTACGATTATCAAATAAAACTCAAAATTTTTTTCAAACCATAAATTATTTGCCCATTACATATATATATAAAATACAATAAGTTATATATATAAAAACCACATTTTTTCATATTTTCATTGGGACGCAAAAAATAATTTTCTGGACATTTACCTACATTTTGCCGGAAAATAGCAAATCTTATCTACATATCGAAGCAAAAAATGTCTGCATCAGTGCTAATTATCAACGGTCCAAATTTAAATTTATTAGGAACTCGTGAACCTGAAATATATGGTTCTACTACTTTATCTGATGTTGAAGCACTGTTGCGTCAGCGTGCTGAACGACTTGCCATCAACATCGACTTTCTCCAAAGTAATGCTGAACACATCTTAATTGACCGTATTCATGCAGCACGAAATGATGGTACAGATTTTATCATCATCAATCCAGGTGCTTTCACTCATACCAGTGTTGCCATACGAGACGCATTAGCAGGCGTTGCTTTACCTTTTGTAGAGGTACATATTTCCAATGTACATGCACGAGAATCATTTAGACAGCACTCTTATCTTTCTGATATTGCCTGTGGTGTTATTGCCGGCTTAGGTACAATGGGTTATATCGCTGCATTGGATTATGCTGCAAACTATCAAACAAAAAATCAATAAATTACTTCATTGAAAAGGGTCTAAACAAATGGATTTACGTAAACTCAAAAAACTCATCGACTTGGTGGAAGAGTCTGATATCGCCGAAATTGAAGTTACCGAAGGCGAGGAAAAAGTTCGCATTACTCGCACGCGTGAAAGCGTACCAACAGCAGTAGCACCAATGTCTTACAACATTGCACCTGCCCCAATGGCTGCTGTTGCAACTGCTCCAACTAATGTTAGCAGTAATGTAGCAAGCGAAAGTACTCCAACAGAAAATATCAAAGGACACACCATGACATCACCTATGGTTGGAACTTTCTACCGTTCCCCAAGCCCTGCATCTCCTGCCTTTGTTGAAGTTGGACAAAAAGTTAGTGCTGGCGATACTTTGTGTATTATTGAAGCGATGAAGCTAATGAATGAAATCGAAGCCGATATGTCCGGTACTGTAACCGCTATTTTAGTTAATAACGGAGAACCAGTTGAATTTGGTGAACCTTTATTCATCATTGAGTAAATTTAACTTTAAATAAAGCCATTTTCTAAAACCTTGTCGGACAGGTCGTGATTTATGTTTAAGAAAATTTTAGTAGCAAATCGTGGTGAAATTGCTTTACGCGTTTTGCGTGCGTGCCGTGAAATTGGTGTGCGTTCAGTTATGGTGCATTCAGAAGCTGATCGCGATGCGATTTATGTAAAATTAGCTCATGAATCGGTTTGTATTGGTCCTGCTGCATCAGCAAAAAGTTATCTTAATATCCCTGCTATTATTGCTGCCGCAGAAGTAACTGGGGCAGAAGCCATTCACCCAGGTTATGGTTTTTTATCGGAAAACGCTGATTTTGCTGAACGTGTGGAACAGTCTGGTTTTGTATTTATTGGACCGCGTGCCGAGACCATTCGCTTAATGGGTGATAAAGTTTCAGCTAAACGTGAAATGATGGCAGCGGGGGTGCCTTGTGTTCCTGGTTCCGATGGAGCACTGCCGGAAGACTATGATGAAATTATCCGCATTGCTCGTGATGTAGGTTATCCTTTAATTATCAAAGCATCTGGTGGTGGTGGCGGACGTGGTATGCGCGTAGTTGAACGTGAAGAAGATTTAATCACTGCCGTAGAAACCACACGCACCGAAGCATCTGCCGCTTTTGGTAATCCTATGGTATATATGGAGCGTTTTTTACAAAAACCGCGTCATATTGAAATTCAAGTATTAGCTGATAATTTTGGCAACGCTGTGTATTTGGGCGAACGCGATTGTTCGATGCAACGTCGCCATCAAAAAATCATTGAAGAAGCCCCCGCACCTGGTATTAGTGCACGCCAACGCAAACAAATTGGCGAAGCTTGTGTGGCTGCTTGCAAAAGAATTGGCTATCGCGGTGCTGGCACGTTTGAATTTTTATACGAAAACGGCGAATTTTTCTTTATCGAGATGAATACGCGGGTGCAAGTTGAACACCCAGTTACAGAGTTAATCAGTGGGGTAGATATTGTCTTGGAGCAAATGCGTATTGCTGCTGGCATGCCATTATCAATTGAACAAAAAGATATTCACCTACGCGGACACGCCATTGAATGCCGGATTAACGCCGAAGATCCTTTTAACTTTATGCCAAGTCCAGGTTTAATTACTAATTATCACTGTCCAGGTGGTCCAGGTATTCGCTTGGATACTCACTTGTATCAAGGCTATCGTATTCCGCCTTACTATGATAGTTTAGTTGCCAAGCTCTGTGCACATGGAGATTGTCGCCGTCAAGCCACCGATCGTATGCGTGTTGCTTTGAGAGAATTTCTAATCGAAGGCATTAAAACCAATATTCCTTTACATCGCGAATTATTCACTGACCACAACTTCTTACAAGGTGGCGTATCGATTCACTATTTAGAAGAATGGTTGAATAAACGTAAAGAAAGCAATGAATCATGAGCTATCAGCAAGTTCATATCACCCTTTCTTCGCAAGACGCGGAACAATTGTCCGATGCCATCATGGAGCATAATGCGTTAAGCTGTGCAATTGAAGATGCGTACGCTGGCACTGATGCCGAACAAGAAATATTTGGCGAACCTGGTGAGCCCACCCAATCTTGGGATAATAGTTTACTATTGGTATTGTTTGATGAAAAAACTGATGTTGATACCATGATTAAACTTGCATGTAACGACATTGGCATTGATATTCCAAACTATCAAATTCAAACACTGCCGGAACAAGATTGGGTACGCCTAACCCAAGCCCAATTCAATCCGATTCAAATTTCACAACGTTTATGGATAGTCCCATCATGGCATAATGCACCAGATGATAATGCCATCAACATCAAATTAGATCCAGGTTTAGCCTTTGGCACAGGCTCACACCCTACTACACGTCTATGTTTGCAATGGTTAGACAATAATTTGTCTGCCGGAAAAACAGTTTTGGATTATGGTTGTGGTTCAGGGATTTTAGCGATTGCAGCAATGAAATTAGGTGCATTAAGTGCTGATGGAGTAGATATTGACCCACAAGCAGTTGAGGCTTCAATCATTAATGCCCAAGAAAATCAAGTTAATGCTAACTTTATCACCTCTGATAATGACCAACTTGCCAAACAAACCTATGACATAGTATTAGCCAATATTCTTGCCAATCCCTTACGCTTATTGGGTTCACTTTTAGCATCGCATACTAAAAGTGGTGGGAATATCGTTTTATCAGGCATATTAGCAGAACAAGCCGATGAAATGATGGCAATTTATCAAGAATGGTTTGATATGAATCCCCCCATCTTCGATGAAGGTTGGGCTTGTTTAAACGGTGTAAAACGATAGATAACATCTATATTTAAATTATTTTCCGGCAGACTATCTAACAAATATAAGATCTGCCGGAAAATGGTGCTATTACATATAAAAACATGATGATATAAGAGGAAAAAATATGAATTTTAAATTTCTAATTGAACAAAAAAAAATATTTTCGTCATCTCTGTCTAATTGGCAAAAAATCGTATTAGAACAATTTAATAATCAATTAATTAATAAAAAATTTCCATGTATTTTTGCATTAAGCTCTTTCAATTCAAAGGGAATATTATTTTTATTTGTGGATAAAAATACAAACTCCATACTCACTGATGGGATATTGGAATACACCAATTTCGTTAAAAGTACCAATGTAAAAGATAGAATTAGAAATCCTTTGGTTATATTTTTTGAACAAAAATTTACTACATTATTCGATGAACATGTTTTTGCTTGGAAGAAAATAAACCATCTTCATCAAAACGATCCTGAAAATTGGATTGATGACATTCCAAAAGATCCTCAATCGAGCGGTTTTACTTTTTGTTTTAACAAAGTACAACTTTTCTTTAATGTAAGCTGTCCTCACCACATCGTTCTCAAAAATAGAAATTTAGGAGATAACATCACATTCATAGTAAATCCAAGAGAAAATTTTGATTTTGTCGCCCCTAACAACACAAAAAAGGATTTAATACAAGAACACTAATACGAAAACGAGTATCTGAATATAACAATGGCATCATTCCAAGTGAGCTTGGCTTTTTTGGTGATGCTAACAATTTAGAGTGGAAGCAATACACACTTTCAGAACCCAATACAAAAAATTTAGAAAAATGCCCATTCAAGGTTATAAAATGAATTATCAATTACTTTTAGCCTATTTACTATCTGTTTTTATTTTTATTATTACACCAGGTCCGGTTTGTGCTTTAGTATTAAGAAACGCCCAAAGTGGTTTTAAAAATGCACTGCTAACCATTTTCGGCACAAATTTATCTTCCTTAATTTTAATCGGAATAGCAGTCGCCATGATTTTAGGCATGATTCATATTTCTGAATCGCTACTAACAGTTTTATCATTCATCGGTTCGATTTTTATTTTTTATTTAGGCTCTCATGCCCTATTTTTCAGACATCAAATATCGCAAACATTTTAATCAACAAACAACAATCTTGCCTCAAAACAATAAAAACATGTTCTTGCAAGGTTTTGCCGTAGCAATTGCCAATCCCAAAGACGTGATTTTCTTTATGGCATTTTTTCCGCAATTCATTGGCATTACAACTAACGCAAGTTTCAGCTTACTTATTTTGACCTGTCTATGGATTTTATTGGATTTTAGCCTATTATCATTGTATGCCTTGCTAATGAATAGCAAACGCATTAGCTCTTTTAAGTTTTACATCAGCATTATTAGCGATGTGGTGTTGATATTGATTGGTGTGCTTGGAATTGTGCTGTCACTACGCTATTTTCTATCCTAAATAATTTTTCCGGCAGACTTTTCTAATCAATTACATCTTGTTTTTATTATTAAAAATTACTTTTTAAAAAATTTTTAACAATCTTTTTTGCAAAATATCTTGACAAGAATATAAATAATTCATACAATAGCGGTTTGTTGTCGGGGCGTAGCGCAGCCCGGTTAGCGCATCTGCTTTGGGAGCAGAGGGTCGTGAGTTCGAATCCCACCGCCCCGACCATCAAATTCAATCCCCCCTCGCATTCGGTAATGCGCCCGTAGCTCAACCGGATAGAGCACCGGCCTTCTAAGCCGGGGGTTACAGGTTCGAGTCCTGTCGGGCGCGCCATTCATACAGAATTTTAACCTCGATGGTGACTGTAGCTCAGTTGGTAGAGCTCTGGATTGTGATTCCAGCGGTCGTGGGTTCGAGCCCCATCAGTCACCCCATAGTAAAGAAATCAAAAAATTCTCACAAAAATAACATTTAGAAATAATTGTGTTATCAAATAGTCTGCCGGAAAATAACATTAAAAGAACATTATCAAACCAAGTGCAAATTTTCCCCATAAAAGACCTTGTAAGATATTCGTGCCAACCAAAACAAACTTTGGCTTCGCATAAACTTTGTTTTCTTCGACAATGATTTATGTTATCGAGCACATACTAAAACACTAATCTCTCCATTGCCATAGCATAAAAACGCAAAATTATTATGTTTTCTCGTTGTTTTTTGGTGTAAGATACTTGGGGAGAAACGTTTATTATTTGTTCAGTTATAGTTTTGTTTTGGAAGAATCTAATTACACCATACTAATGAACACTTATGCTCATGACTTATTTTTCACTTGGATTGCAAATCTGCCAATAGGAAATTATAGCAAATGAAGATTAGGCATCATTATTTAATCATATTAGCATTAACCACATTATTATTTATATTATGTGTATTAGGTGCTACTATATTATACGTATACGGCTACCGCCGTCTATCCTTTGCTTTTATACTTCCAGCAATATTAGCAATGTTTGGGCAAATACTATCACTTTTATTATTAGGAAAAAATAAGTAAATTATCAAAAGTATAATCTAATACCACTATTAACAACCATATAAGATATTATTATGAATAATTTATCTATTAAACAAATATATCAAAATTTTTCACAATGTAATAGTGCATTATTAAGTAGCTTTCACACAAGAAATGATTGGCAAGTTTTTTTCGCCAATAAATGTCAATTATATGATGAAACTATTTCTTTTCTTTATAATCATTTTATAACAAGTAATAATGCTTGTTTATTAGCAACTGGCGGATTTGGCAGACGCGAATTATATCCTTTTTCTGACACAGATTTTTCCATAATTTTTGCAAATCAAATATCAGATAAGGAACGTTCAGATATAGAATCATTAATTCAAACCATGTGGGATTGGAAATTTTCACCATCACCCAAAGTAGGCAGCATATCAGAGTTACTATTATCAGCACAAAATGATTTAACAGGAGATACTGCTTTTTTAGAATCACGTTTTTTATGTGGTAATCAATCTATTGCAGAATCTTTTTTAAACCAATTAAATCAACAAAGAAATATATCCACTTTTATTGATGGTAAAATATCAGAATTAATTAATAGACATAATCATTCACAAGGTTCCGGCAGTCTTTTAGAACCTAATATTAAAACTTGCCCTGGTGGTTTGCGTGATATTCATACTTTAATATGGTTAGCCAAAGTACAACATTTACCTGATAATTTTCACGCTTTGGTTGGAAGAGGAATTATAACTCGTCGCGAAGCTACATTATTGATGCGTAGTTATCAAACTTTGGCACGAATTAGAATGTATTTACACCATGTAGCTGGTCGTGCAGAAGAAAGATTATTGTTTGACTATCAAAATAAAATTGCAGAAATGCTAAATTTATACGATGATTCAACAACTCTAAAAAGCGAAAAATTGATGAAAATGTTTTATCGTGCAAGTAAATCTGTCAAACAATTAGATGGTATTTTATTGCCAATGTTAAAAAACAGAGTATCAGGTGAAGCTACAACAATTAAGCATATTAACGATGATTATGAACAAAGAGGAAATTTATTAGCAGTGCGAGATAATAATTTATTTAAGCGTAAAAATAGTCATATTTTCCATTTAATTAGGTTATTCCAAGAAAATAAAGATTTAGTCGGCATAGAACCACATACTTTACGTTTATGGTGGGACGAAGCTCAAAAAATTGAACGACATTTTCGCCGTATCCCTGAAAATCGTCGTTTATTCATTGAAATTTTTAGAAATCAATCACGTTTAACACAAATATTACGTATTCTTAATTTATATGGTGTTTTGGGGAAATATCTACCAGCATTTGATAGAATTATTGGATTATTACAACATGATTTATTTCATATTTATCCAGTTGATGATCATATACTAACTGTGGTACGTAATTTACGTCGTATGTCAAAAGAAGAATATGCACATGAATTACCTTTTGCATCAGCTCTAATGCATAATTTTGAACGCAAAGATATTTTATATTTAGCAGCTTTTTTTCATGATATTTCAAAGGGAAGAGGCGGTAATCATGAACTATTAGGAGCAATAGAAGCAGAAAAATTTGCCAAAGAACATTTCTTAAATAAAGAAGAAAGTGATTTATTGATATGGTTAGTAAAAAATCATTTACTATTATCATTAACTTCACAAAAAGAAGATATTAATAATATTGAAATAATTGCTAATTTTTGTCAAATTGTAGATACTCCTGAAAAATTAACTGCATTATATCTTTTAACCGTAGCTGATGTTAGAGGTACTAATCCTGTTATTTGGAATAGTTGGAAAGCAGGATTATTTAAACAATTTTTTCAATCTGCTTTAGAATATCTTAATGGAAAGAGTCCTGATAAATCGGTTATAGTTGAACATCGCCGTCAATTAGCATTATCAATAATAAATGATATACCTACGGCAAAAAAATTACCATTGCAATTGGGAGATGCTTACTTTGTTCGTCACGAAGCAGATGAAATAGTTTGGCATATGAATGAAATAGCCCATACTTCCACTGAACCTCATATTGCTATTACTTGTCATAATGATGGTTTATTTAAAGTAATGGTTTATTTGCCTAATCGTGCTCGTTTATTTGCTAGTCTGTGTAGATTATTTGGTTATTTATTATTAGATATTGTGCAGGCTCGTGCTTATTTAACTGAACACGGATTTATATTGGATACATTTTATCTATATGCACCATCTCAATTTAATTCAGAAGATTACAATCGCATCAAAGGTGATTTACAAAATGGATTACAATTGCTAATGGAAAAAAATATAGAAATTAATTACAAAAAAATTCCATTTAATCAAAGCCGTAGAACACGACACCTACCTATTGTGCCACAAATTTCTTTTTCAGAAGATGAAGAAGATATAGGTTGCTTTACCTTACAAATTGTAGTTGGGAATAGACGAGGTTTATTAGCAGATATAGCAGAAACTTTATCTGATTTTGGTATAGACATTCGCCATGCAAAAATTAATACTTTGGACGAACGTGTCGAGGATAGTTTTTTAATCTATGCACCCATGTTAACTGATTTAAACAAACAGACCTCTCTAAAAAAAGCATTGCTCGAAGCCATGACTAATCCTTAAAGTCTGCCGGAAATATTTTAATTTATCACTTTTCCGGCAGACTAAAACCATTATATACATTTACAACAGCATCTACATAATTTACAGCATCTGTTGCGTCTGCCAAAACGGATTTACTGCTCCGCTTTACCATGCAATTTTTGAGCGAAACAGGCAAAATCGGCTTATCTACGGACGGTGTGAATTTTAGTGGCACGCTGTTTAACGCAGGCGTGCAAGTGCCAATTTTTACCGCAGGTCGCATAAAGCACAATATTTCAGCCAAAGAAGCCGAATTGAACGCCGCTATGGCAGATTATCAGCAAGAAATATTAAACGCTTTGCAAGAAGTGGATACGGCATATCACACACGGATTCTATTAGACAAACGCACACAACAATTAGGCACGGCAAACACAACGGCAAAACAACGCTACAATGCCCAAAAGCATTTATTTACAAATGGCTACGCCCTATACAATGAAGTTTTGCGAGCCAAATTAGATGAGATTGCCATTGAACAAGAACAAATCAATACAAATCGAGACCGCCATTTAAGCACGATTGCACTCTATCGAGCGTTGGGGTGGGGGGGGGAAGCCGTGATTTCAGGCAGTCTATGCAAATATCACAAACAAAAGTGAGTGTAATATAATACTTCAATCTTTTCTGGCAGACTAAAAGGGGGAATGAAAATGGCACATTATCGTGAAGAAGACATGAAAAAACTGAACTATGTCTTTGCAACATCATCTACTCGTGAAAACATAGTATCTATTGCTGTAATCGTTAGTTTTGCCGCTCTTTTAATATTTGCTTTTGTTTCTAATTACTTTGCACAGTCGTTTTTTGCTATATTAGTTATATCTGTTCCGCTGACCGTATTTGCAATTATTATAATGAATAAACATATCAATAAACTTTTCAGTGAAACAAAACAGGGGCTTAATTTCACTATGAACTTTGGCAAAACAGATGAAAGCGAGATATGGACATCAGTGTCTTTGTTCTGTTCCATATTTGTTACTGCTTCTGTTTTTGCATTTGCTTGTCTTATGTTGAAGTTTAGCAATGGTTATGTTGTAACCGCTAACGCATTTGTGGAACCCGATAATCATCGTAAAGATTTTATCTCATTTGATGATACACGGCTAATTAAGTCGTGTGGAAATAGGCATGAGTTCCGCACACAACCTAATACACGAAAAGGCGATTGTGTGATTGTGGAATATCGCCAAAATCCGATTGTATATCATTTTCGTGAAGTTAAAAATCTTGGAGCAATGAGCAAACAAGAATGCTTTGCACAATCACCTTTCAGGCAGCCTGAAAAAATAATGTAAAGGTAAATAATGGACGAACAATATATTGATGAATTACAACAAGCAGAAAATGAATTTAAGAAAAAAAATTATTTTGCCGCTTTTAATATCTTTTTTGAGTTAGCACATAAAAATTGTGTTCAGGCTCAATATCGTTTGGCACAAATGTATGAATTTGCACGCAGTGTCGAAGAAAATCCGCAACAGGCTTTTTATTGGTATGAAAAAGCCGCTCAAAATGGACAC
>JAFWUA010000059.1 GCA_017518785.1 Neisseriaceae bacterium | reverse complement strand
CAATTGCACTATCAGCATGTACTGCTACTGGATTGAATGTGGGCATAGGTACTGGTTTTGGAGGTAGTCATGGTGGTGTTGGAATTTCTCTCGGCTGAACAATTCCTGTTGGTAAAAATAATCCAAGCAAAGAAACTAAAATTCCTGCTACCCTTATTCAACAAGAACTTCATACACAATGGCAAAAACTTAACGCCATGCGACAAGCACAAGGCTTAAATACATTAACACGCAATGAATCATTAGATGCTTACGCCATGATGCGTGCCTATGAATTATCCCAAAGCTTTTCTCATACTCGCCCTAATGGTAAAGATGCATTGTCTTATATTCGCAATCACATTTACACTGCGGAAAATATTGCACAAACTTCCAATCTATCCTCCGATGAAGTACTAAAACAATGGGAAAATAGTCCATCACATCTAAACAATATAATGAATAAACAAATTCAATCGGTAGGATTAGGGGTCTATACAGACTCTTCCGGCAGAGTATATTGGGTACAAATTTTTGGAGATACACATAGCTACGCACGTTACTGATAGCTCATTAAATTAAATTTAATCTTTTACAAATTAAGCGTAGGCTTATAGAATAACACATCTATTTTTTAAAAACAGGAGTAAATCTCATGACAACATTACGCAACTCATTCATATATAGCACATTACTACTATTAATTAGTGCATGTGCTATGAGACAATCTCCCGCACCAGTAGAACAAGTAAATACAGAAAATTACGGCAATTCTGGATACAGCAACCCATACGGTGCACCGCCACAAAATAACACCCCATATACTCCACCAGCTACAAATCCATCGTATAACAGTAGCAACAGTTCATACGTTCCACCTAATAGCACATACATTCCATCAAATGCACCGGTAGATCCCAATGCAGCTACTCATACCGTAGTTTATGGCGACACTGTTTATAATCTTTCCAAACGCTATCAAATTTCAGCAGATGATTTACGAGCATGGAACGGCATAGTTGATAACAATATTCATATCGGACAAATATTGCGTGTCAAAGCAAATGCAAGCATACCAGTAACACAAACTGCAAGTAGCTACACTCCTCCTCCACCACAACAAATTCAACAACCAGCCTCAACAGTACAAACTGCACAACCAGTACAGAGTGCACCTCAATCTTCCCCTTCGGTTGCAACAAATAATGCTCCTGCACCAGAAACATCTGCTACCAACAACACATCGCAATATGGAAATCTAACATGGTCAAGACCTGTAGGTGCAAACAATGCAGTCCTAACACCATTTGGCAGTTCAAACAAAGGAATAGAGTACGGTGGAAAAATGGGAGACCCTGTATATGCAGCGGCAGATGGAAGAGTAATTTATAGTGGTTCTTCTGGATTAAAAGGACATGGCAACTTGATTGTAATCCAACACAACAAAGCCTATATTTCCGCATATAGCAATAATGACTCAATCTTGGCAAAACAAGGTGAAACCGTGAAACGTGGGCAAAAAATCGCGAATATGGGAAATTCCGGTACTAATCGAGTACAACTTCACTTTGAAATACGTGAAAATGGAAATCCAATTAACCCAGACAAATTTATCAAATAAAATTTGATATTTTAAGTAGGCACTGCCGGAAAGATTTTTAAAACTTTTCCGGCAGACTTATGTTTATAGTCTGAAACTTTTGCAAAACCCACTTTTTTCTCATTCGCCATTCTGAACCTACTTGTTGCCATGAACGAAGCAAAGGGGGCTGTGAAGAATATTTTTATTTAACAAATAATTAGATTCTTCCATTTAGCTTCTATCAATATTACGAATGACGAGTTTTGCAAAGGTCTCAAACTTGTTTTTATAGTCTGCCGGAAAAATATTTAATCATTAGTTTTAGCTAAATTTTCCTTTATTTCTTGTGCATTATTACAAATGATTGCACCCATATTTTTCATCTCATCAATTGCAAGCATAACCGTATCATCAGCAATACCACGAGATGCGGCAAGATTAAGAAACACTTTCCAATCACCATGAGATAATAATTGCAACACCGTATTTTTTACGCAATAATCGGTTGCCAAACCACCAACAATAATATGAGTCGCACCTTTATCCTTTAACCACTCGATAAGCCCTGTACTAATTTTACCTGCCAAGTCATGAAAACAAGCACCATATGGGTGCATATCTTTCTCAACACCTTTATACACCAGAAAATCATATTCAATAGGCAATGGCAAATCAGGTAATAATTCAAAACCATCTGAACCAACCTCTGCATGTCGCAACCAAGATAAATCAGCATTGACATAATTCAAAGGTTTCAAAGATTCATCTTGGCTATCAACTGCCCAAAGTGCATATTGACTATGTGCATCTTTGGTCATAACTCGAAAATCAGCTAATTTAGCTTGAAGATTAAGTTCGGATACGATTTCATCACCATGTGGAACTGGTAACTCATTAGGGCAAAGCGGAGAAAATGTGCGTTGTGCATCAACATCAATAGCAACAATAGTCATCTTAAACTTTCTTTACAATCAAAAATAATCACTAATTGAAACTTTTGCAAAACCCACTTTTTTCTCATTCGTCATTTTGAACTTTGTTACGAATCTTTTTATTTAACAAGCAATTAGATTATTCATTTTCCTACGGAAAATTCAGAATGACGAGTTTTGCAAAGGTTTCTAATTATAAGGTGTAGCAAAGGTAAAATAAAAGCTTTTTGAAAAACCACAAGCAATTGCTTATATAACAAAAACAAAAAACGCCATAAAGGCGTTTTTCAGTTGTGATTTGATGGTCGGAGTGAAAGGATTCGAACCTTCGACCCCTTGCACCCCATGCAAGTGCGCTACCAGACTGCGCCACACTCCGACTAAAAAAGAGAACGCAGATTATAGCCTAACTACGTACACGTTGCAAACGCAACACACGTTAAGAAGATTATTTTGAGTGATTGTGTTGCTCAACCATTCCTTTTAATTTTTGGCTTGCATGGAAAGTAACTACTCTACGTGCTGAAATCGGCACTTCTTTGCCGGTCTTAGGGTTACGACCCGGACGTTGTGGCTTTTCACGTAAAATAAAATTACCAAATCCAGAAATTTTTACTTCTTCGCCACTTTCCAATGCAATACGAATTTCTTCAAAGAATAGCTCAATTAAGATCTTCGCATCCATTCTACTTAAATTACAAGGCACTTTGTCTAATAAGGCATCTGCCAATCCTGCTTTTGTCAATGTCATTATGTTTTCCACCTGTTTTTATATGTGAGTTGTCGATTATCTCTAAAATAATTTTGTTTTTCAAGATGTTTACGGATATTTTTTATCTTACCCACGCAACTTGGCACCGATTTTTTCTGCGGCGGCGATTAAGATAGCAATGGTTTGTTCGCTTTCTTCGTCTTGCAAAGTTTTGTCGAAACTTTGCAAAATCACTTTCACCGCAATGGATTTGCTGTTTTCAGGCAGCCCCACGCCACGATAAACATCAAAGATTTCAATCTCTTGCACTAATTCGCTTGGGACAGATTTTAATGCGTTCATCAGTATATCTGCACGAATTTCTTCGGGCATAACAAACGCTAAATCTCGCCGCACGGGCTGGAATTT
>JAFWUA010000058.1 GCA_017518785.1 Neisseriaceae bacterium | reverse complement strand
CCTGCGAAAGTTTGGGCGATTATTGTGCAGGTCCAAACCATGTGCTACCCACAAGCCGCACCGCACGCTTTGCCTCCCCTTTGGGCGTGTATGACTTCCAAAAACGCTCATCTTTAATTGAAGTGTCCCAAAACGGTGCAGACGAATTAGGCAAAATAGCCGCCACTTTGGCACACGGCGAAGGCTTAACCGCCCACGCATTAGCGGCAGAATTGCGGTTGAAATGATAATGTATATTGAGTCACAAGACCTAATGTTTTAATTTTTCAGGTAGCAGTAAAAAACAAAAAGTCTGAAACCTTTGCAAAATCCGTCATTCTGATTTTTCCGTAGGGAAACGAAGAATCTTAATTGATTGTTTTATACAAGATTCTTCTCTTCTGCTCAAAATGACGAATTGTAAAAAATAGAGTTTTGCAAAGGTTTCAGTCTGCCGGAATGTAAGTCTGCCGGAAAATAAAAAAACCGCCCACATAGGCGGTTTTTCTAATATGTTTTCTAATTACATTTTATTAACCATTGACTCGCTATTTACTCTAATTTCTACGCGGCGATTTGGTTGCAAGCATTGTTTCAGATTAGGAACATTAGCATAACATTGCACCACAGGCTCTCTCTCGCCTCTGCCATCTGCTAAAATCAATGCTGCTGGTAAACCTAAATCAGTTAAATATTGACGCACAGTTTCAGCTCTTTGCAAAGCTAAACGCTCATTATAAGCATCATCACCTAAATAATCGGTGTGTCCAGTAACATAAATTGCGGTAATTTTATCAATTTGTCTTACCTTATTTGCAAATTCCTGCAATTCAAGCTTGCCCTGCCCTTGAATATCCATCTTGCCATACTTATCAAACGAGAACAAAACATCGGTTTGCAAAGTATGATGCAGAACTTGCTTGCCGCTATCTGGTGGACAAGTAGCATCAACCGGATCAACTGCTTTCCAATAGAAACTACGTGCAAACATATCCTTATCAAACAAGACCTTAAATTGACAAGTAGTTACATCATTTGTACCACGACCCGGAGTGTGAAAATGGAAAAGATAATTCCAGTCATGCGAACGCCAAGCCTCGCTATATTGTGGGCGACCGATTAGATAATAGAGTTGGTCTTTGGTTAAACCGGAACGAACTTCACGCAATGAACTTAAATCAGGAAATGTTCCCTTACTTTTGTTAAACCAAGTTTTATCCCATTTATGCCAACGAGGTTCATCGGTCGTGCCATCTGACTTAACAACTGTGCCACTGCCAGCACAAGCAGACAATATTGCAACTGTTATTAAAGATAGAAAAATTTTTGATTTGCAACGCAACATGATTAAATATCCTTTTAACCATTTATTTTAAATTAGTTTATCTATGAAAAAAATCTATGATACAGACTGTGGACAAGCAAATTTCATGCCACAATTAAGTTCACTCGCCTAAAATCATAGATCCCACACCAGAATCGGTAAATATTTCCAACAATAAAGCGTGCGGAACTCGTCCATCAATAATATGCACTGCTTTCACGCCGTGAGTTGCGGCATCTAATGATGATGAAATTTTAGGCAACATTCCGCCAGAAAGTGTGCCATCAGCCACCAACTCATCAATGCGTTTAGGCGATAAATTGGTAAGCAAATTGCCGTCTTTATCTAACACACCTGGTGTATTAGTCATCATAATCAATTTTTCGGCAGCTAATTCTTTGGCCAAACGACCAGCTACTACATCTGCATTAATATTAAACGCTTCTCCGTTTCGCCCTACTCCGATTGGAGCGATAACTGGAATATAACCACGTTCCATCATGCTACGAATTAATGTACCGTCAATTTCATCGACTGAACCTACTTGTCCTATATCCACTCCATTTCTTTCGGGAGTGTTGATAAATAATTTTTTAGCACGTAAAAAATGGGCATCACGACCGGTTAAACCAATAGCTTTGCCACCATGCAAATTCAATAAAGAAACAATTTCTTTATTAACGTTGCCGCCCAAAACCATTTCAACAACGTCCATAGTTTCGCGATCGGTTACACGCATACCTTGCACAAACTCGCCCTTTTTGCCAACGCGTTCCAACATGCTATTAATTTGCGGACCGCCACCATGCACGATAACCGGATTCATACCAACTAATTTTAGCAGGGCGACATCTTTGGCAAATCCTTCTTTTAACACATCTTCGGTCATGGCATTGCCGCCGTATTTAATAACAATTGTCCAACCGGCAAATTTACGAATGTAGGGCAGTGCTTCGGAGAGAATCGCCGTTTTCACGGCAGGAGTGATATTTTCGTTCATAATGAAATAAGCTCTTGTGATTAACCAACATCCTTAATCATACCACCGACACGGTATTATTTTAAGTAATATCATGATTATAAAAAGTCTGCCGGAAAGTATTAGTAAATATTTTCCGGCAGAGTGTAAAAGTTGATTAATAATCAACACTTGCAATTAAGTTTTTATAAATCAACACTGCCGGAAACTTAATAAAAGACAAATTAATGCAAATAAATATGTGATAATCTTTGGTATTTACGAAGATGACTAACTAATTAAAGATGGTGCCCAGAAGAGGACTCGAACCTCCACACCCTTGCAGGCATTAGGACCTGAACCTAACGCGTCTACCAATTCCGCCATCTGGGCTTAAAATTGAGTTTTTAAAGTGAGCTGATTCTATAAATTTTTATGGAAATTTGTCAATGAGCAAAAAAAGAAACTTACGCGAACAAGATCCTTTTCTTTCACGCGAACAACAAAAATATACCAATGCTTTGCCAAGTCGTGAGTGGATTATCGAAATATTAGAGAAAAAAGGTGTTCCAGTTATGATTACAGAGTTGGAAAAAATCCTTTCTATTAAAAAAGAAGAACATGATATTTTTCAAATTCGTTTACGTGCGATGGTGCGTGATGGACAAATTCATATTAATCGCCGTGATGGAATTTGCGTTGCGGATAAAATTGATTTAATAACTTGTCGTGTTGAAGGACACAAAAACGGCTACGGTTTTGCCATTCCATTAGAAGATGACGGCGAAGATTTCATTCTAAATGAAAAACAAATGCGTTCATTAATGCACGGCGATATTATTGCAATACGTCCAATAGGTTATGATAAACGCAAACGGCGAGAAGGACGTGTTTTAGAAATATTAGAACGTGCCCAAAAAAAATTAGTCGCATTAGCATATTGGGAATATG
>JAFWUA010000057.1 GCA_017518785.1 Neisseriaceae bacterium | reverse complement strand
TATCTCCCATATTAACTGATAGAGCGGTATTAATTCCAACTACGGTAAAAATTCCTAACCCTAATGCGTCTAAAAAATTCATTATTTTTTCATAAATATTAATAAAATTTCTATATAAAACATATCTATGAAAATAAATATATATAAACAAAATCAGTGAAGTTAAAATTGCAACTACTGTATATGATGGATTTTCAAACATACGCGGCGGGTGAATATCTAATACTAAATCACGCAATAATCCACCACCTAATGCAGTGGTCATACCTAATACTATTACTCCTAATAAATCCATATTTTTACGAATTGCAAGCAATGCTCCTGATGAAGCAAAAGCAATAGTACCGATTATTTCTGCAATATAAATTAATGAATCAGAATATTCCATTATTTGTTTCTCCGTTTTTCCGGCAGACTTAAAAAATACAATCTCTTAATTTATTAAACACAAAAGCGTATGGTGCACTATTAGGGCGATTTGCAAAACGATAACGCAAAATATCCATATCTTGTTGTTTAATTGTTGATACAAATTGTTCAATTGCCATACATTCTTGTAAACCATTGCCATGACCAGGATATACAACTATTGCTAATAATCCATTTATTTTTAATAGATTCAAGCTTTGATGTAATGCTGATAAACTACTTGATGTTACAGTAGTAATAGTTTTATCACCATTAGGAAGATAGCCTAAATTAAATATAGCAGCATCTATTTTATTTTCAATATATTGGCTAATTCTATCATGATTATCTAAAATAAATTTTACTCTGGTATCCAACATAGCTTGTGCTAATTTTCTTTGGGTATTATCAATTGCAATTTTTTGTATATCAAAAGCATATACTAAACCATTTTCTCCAACACATTTGGCTAAATGCAAAGTGTCATTACCATTTCCGGCAGTGGCATCTAATGCTATATCTCCATTTTTTAGATGAATTTCAAAAAGATTGTGAGTAAATTCAATAATATTTAAGGGTAACATAATATTTTTATCAAATAGTCTAAAACTCCTGCAAAACCTAACTTTTCACCATTCGTCATTCATAAGAGTTACTACGAATCTTTATAAAAAGAAAAATTAGATTCTTCACTTTCTTACGAAAAGTTCAGAATGACGAGTTTTACAAAGGTTTCAGTCTGCCGGAAAGTTTATTTTTTACATCACGTTTAGCACAACACATTTCGTATGCGGTTTGGATTGCAACTTTTAAGCTTCCAGAATCTGCACGTCCGCTACCTGCTAAATCCAAAGCCGTGCCATGATCCACCGAAGTACGAACAAAAGGTAAACCCAAAGTAATATTTACACCACCTCCGAAAGAAGCGTATTTTAACACCGGCAAAACTTGGTCATGATACATTCCTAATACCGCATCACCTTGTTGCAACATAAATGGCTGAAAAATAGTGTCTGCCGGAAACGGTCCTAATGCTTGCAAACCTTGATTGCGTAATTTTTGTAATACCGGAATAATAATCTTATTTTCTTCACTGCCCAAATGACCGCCCTCTCCTGCATGTGGATTTAATCCGCATACCAAAAGTTTGGGATTTTGTATGCCAAATACATTTTGTAAATCGTTTATGGTAATTTTAATCACACTTTCTAATAATTCAGGCGTTAATACTTGGGAAACATTTTTTAGCGGCAAGTGTGTAGTTGCCAATGCCACTCTCAAACCACCACCAGCCAACATCATCACCACTTGTTTGGTATTACTTAAATTTGCTAAATATTCGGTATGTCCAGAAAATTTTTCCGGCAGACCTAAATTAGCATCATTAATAACTCCTTTATGAATTGGTGCAGTTACCATGCCATCAAATTCACCACGTAAAATACCGTCATATGCTTTATTTATTAACTCCAAAACATAAGCTGCATTAAGTGTATCTAATTGACCTGCCTTAACTTCTTTTGCTAAACCAATATGATAGATACTTAATTTTTTCTTATCATGTACATTATATTCCGGCAGAGTAAATTTTCGTTTTAATTTACTACATCTTGATTTCATTAAATTTATATCTGCCAAAATAACCACTTTACATGGCAATTCTTCTTCCATTAAATCCAAGCAAATATCAGCACCAATTCCTGCTGGTTCTCCTGCGGTTACTGCTAACACCAAATCTTTCATTATAAAATTCCATATAAACAACTTTTAAATTGCTATTATTCTATAAGAATAAAACTTCTGCAAAATTGCTTGATGAGACTACTGCAAAACTCGTCATTCTGAATTTCACGAAGTGAAATGAAGAATCTAACTTATTGTTTATAAAGATTCTTCGCTACGCTCAGAATGACGAATAATAGAAAAAATCGAGTTTTGCAGGAGTCTCTTGATGTGAGTACATTTTAAAACCTTGCAAAACTCGTCATTTTAGGTGAAGTACAAGGAAACGAAGAATTTAAAAATCTAATCTTGTTGTTTTATAAATAAATTCTTCACTAACGCTTACGAATGACGAATGGTGAAAAGTCAGTGTTTACAGTAGTTTCTTTTAAGGAGTAGTAGCACAAATGCCGGTTTTGTAAGAGTTTCAGAATATGTATAATGAGACTCCTGCAAAACTCGTCATTCTGAATTTCACGAAGTGAAATGAAGAATCTAACTTATTGTTTATAAAGATTCTTCGCTTGCCACTTCGCTACGCTCAGTGCTTCGGATCAGAATGACGAGTAATAGAAAAAATCGAGTTTTGCAGGAGTCTCATAATTCACATTCATTTTTATTACCCAAGATAACCAATTATTAATATTATGAATTTTTTAGATTTTCAACTTATTTTTGCATCTTTAATGTTAGGTTTTTTAGGTGGTGCTCACTGCGTTGGCATGTGCGGAGGATTATGTGCTGCCCTTTCAATGCAGCTTCCCCCTCAAATTTCCCGGATTAAGATGATTATTCTGATGAATATCGGCAGGATAATCTCATATACATTTATTGGACTATTATTCGGATTATTAGGGCAATTAGGTGCTGAATATATTTTTGGTAACGGATTACGACAAACTCTATTTGTTATAGCACAGATTTTATTGATTTTAGCAGGATTGTATTTAACCGGATTTTTTAATATTTTCACCAAGATTGAGAAAATTGGCATTCCTATTTGGAAAAAACTTAATCCAATTATGAATCGCTTATTACCCATTAAAACTATTTCCGGCAGTCTTATCGTTGGAGCAATTTGGGGCTGGATTCCTTGTGGTTTGGTATATAGCGTTTCAGCCAATGCACTTGCCAGTGCAAATGCTATATCAGGGGCATTATTGATGCTGTCCTTTGGAATTGGTACTTTGCCTAATTTAATCGCAACTGGATTCTTTGCAAGCCAAGTAAGTAATTTTTTTCACAAAAATCCAGTGCGGATTGTGTGCGGTATGATTATTGTGCTATGGGCTGTTTGGCGTTTGTTTAGATTTTTTTATGTAGGATAAAACATTATAATAGTATCTTCTAACACGTAATATTTTCTTATCCAATGCCATATTTATTTATTATTTTCTTCCTATTAGAATTATTATCCATAGTCATTGTCTCCAATTCGCTTGGCGTGTTGGTAACATTTATTCTAATAGCAATCGTAGCCTGCATTGGCGTATTTATGCTACGTCATATCGGCTTAGCAGCAGTGCTGTTGTCTTTGGAAGTATTTCGCCACCGCCAAAGCGGATTATCTTTCTACCAAATGTTATATCCAATTCGCTACACCTTTGCCGCTCTTTGTTTTTTATCACCAGGATTTTTCAGTGATGCAATTGGTATCTTTTTAATATTGCCGTTTAGATTTTCATCAAATTCAAGCGAAAATACAAAATTTTATCAAGAAAAAACAAACAATTACATTAATGACGATATTATAGATGGTGAATACCGCGAAGTGAAACAAGATAAAGTGAAAGAATAATTTTAAGCCAAAGATTTAACAAACACTTTGGAATTGCGTTTATTGTCCTGATACTGCAATAAACGTTCTTGGGGGAGAATTGATGCCTCTGCGGTGTCAAATCCTCGTTCAATAAACCAATCTGCGGTGCGTGTGGTTAAAGCTAATAAGTGAGTTATTCCATGTTTTTGTGCGTAATCCTCGATGTATTCTAATAACAAATCGCCATAGCCATGTCTTCGCATATTAGGCGAGACGGCTAAACAGGAAATTTCGCCCATCTTACTATTTTCAAAAGTTTTTAGTGCCGCACAACCTACGATTAAATCATCATATTCTGCTACAAAGAAATCTTGAATATGTTTTTCTAAATCATCTTTATTACGTGGTAATAAAATCCCTTCTCGTACCAAAGGTTCGATTAATCGCATTAATTCGGGAATATCGCTTGCTAATGCTTTGCGAATTTGCATAAAAGAAGAATATGCTAACGCAGTACCTACTCCACTACGAGTAAATAGCTCATCTAATAGACTACCATCTTGGGTGCCATTGATAATTTGCACACGATGTACTCCGCCTTTGAGTGCTTCTTGTGCAAGAGGAACGATTCGCTCAATGGCTTCATGTTGTGGGTATTGTTGTAAGATTTTTTGAGCATCGGTATGGGATAAATTGAGTAATACTTTGCCATCAGCATCACATATTCCAGATGACTGTGATAAAAATACTAATTTTTCTGCATGCAATGCCAAAGCCACAGCAGTTGCAGTTTCCGGCAGTGGTAGATTATAAGTAATACCACCTAATGAATGCCCAACAGGGCTAATTAGTACTAATTGATTGTGATTTAAGCTACGCGTTATGGCTTCTACGTCTATTTTACGTACTTGCCCTGTCAGCTGCATATCTACACCTTCTAATACGCCAAGTGGTTGGGCAGAAATAAAATTTCCACCAGCAACAGATAATTTAGCAGTATGTGCAGGGGTATGCAAAAATCCCATGCCTAATGCAGCTTCAATATCCAATCGTACAGAACCGCATATTCTTTTGATTTCACTCATTGATTGTTTATCGGTAATGCGATGTCCGTGCCAATATTCACCTGCCATGCCATATTCTTCTAAAAACGCTCGCACACCATGAACAATCACCATGCGTACTCCCAAGCTATTTAACAAGGCAATATCACGAGCTAATGATGGGAAACACTCCGAGCGTAATACATGACTGCTCACTGCCAATACAATGGTTTTACCGTGTAAATAGTGAATATACGGTGCAGCTTCACGAAAGGCTTTAACAAAAGATGAGTGCGACATCATTTTTGTAAAATAATGTAAAACAGTTGAATTACCAATACTATCAGGGCAACCAAAGTGGCAATTGTCCAGTTAATTTCATTATGAGGAGGTACAGGTGGCTGTTGTTGATAAGGATTAGGTTGCCAATAGTTGCCATTGTATCCTGCTGGCGGAGG
The DNA here is from genome assembly GCA_017518785.1 of Neisseriaceae bacterium. Taxonomy (GTDB): domain Bacteria; phylum Pseudomonadota; class Gammaproteobacteria; order Burkholderiales; family Neisseriaceae; genus RGIG9985. Next base: position 17,570 of record JAFWUA010000057.1, on the reverse strand, counting down.
TGGCATATTATTGCCAAAATTAGTAGGTAAATTATTCTGCCCTGCTACACTTTGATTTGCTGTATTTGCCAAATTTTGGGCGTTATAACCAACACTATCACCATACAAATGATCATGACCAACATTGATATGTGTGTCTCCCATATTAATGGTGGCAGCCTCCGGTTTATGTTCTAACGATAATGTTTCACCACGTGGCTTTGGTTCTAAAACAATGGCAAATTCTTCATCATTTTCTTCCTTACGAGTGGAAGCTTTTTCTGGAATTTTATTTTCTTGGATTTTCTTTCCGGCAGACTGTTGTTTTCCGGCAGACTGTTGAATATTTTTACTGTCAGCAGGTTTAGCATTAGTTTTTTGAGTTACAGCAACATTTTTGTCATCGGTTTTTTTATCAGTCGCAGCAGATGTTTTTTTCTCATCGTCCGATGAAAATAGCCATGCTAATAGGGATTTATTTTTCTTTGCTTGTTTTACTTTTTTATCTGTTTGTTCTGCTTTTTCTTGTTTTCCGGCAGACTTTTTATCAGATGTAACTGCGTTATTTGGCACATCTTTTTTATCTTGAATATTATTTTTGCTGGTAGCTGTTTTTTCGCTGATTTTTTTCGCATTTACCGAAGATTTTGTTGGTGATGCAGTTTTTTCAACTGCAGTTTTTTGAACTGGTTGTTGTCTATCAGTTTGTTGTTTATTTGCGACTTTATCGGTAGCTTTTTTATCTGCTACTTGTTTATCTTTTCTATTTTCCGCATCAGTACCACTGCCAAACATACGTGAGAAAAATGATGGTTTTTTTTCTTTTTTATTATCGTTAGTTTGTTTTTTTTCAGTTTGTTGCGTATCTTCTTTTGCTTTTACATCAACACCACGTCCTGAACGAATGTTAGCACCAAATGTTTTGGGAACTGGTTTATTAGGAGTAGCTGTGGCTGGTTTAGATAGGTTTTGCAATGAGTCCTTGGCTTGGAAAATATTGTGGCAACGACTACACACAACTAAACCATCGGCAGCAGATAAGTGCTGTTCCGATACTCTAAACTTGGCTTGGCATACTGGACAGGTAGTAATTAACATATTCGTTCTAATGTATTTTAATTAAAAAATTGTCGACAAGTGCTTAATGTATGAATATTACCAAGAAAATGCAAGATGACAATTAAAAAAACTCTTTTATTTTTTAATCCCACAGTGCACGAAACTCTTTAACGGTTTGTTTTACATCAGACGATTGGGTTATAGCACGCACTACTGCCAAAGATGCAACACCACAATCTAACACTTCCTTTGCATTTGACAAATCGATTCCGCCAATTGCAACCACCGGAGTATTTCCGGCAGACTTTACATAATGACGCAATCTCTCTAATCCTTGTGGTGCACTTGGCATTTGTTTAGTAGTAGTAGGAAAAATTGCACCAACTGCAACATAAGATGGGTTATATGATAAAGCCCTATCCAGTTCTGCATCGCTATGAGTGCTAATACCTAAACGCAATCCTGCATTCATAATCGCAACAAGATTAGCATTATCCAAATCTTCTTGCCCTAAATGTACGCCATAGGCATTAGCATCAATGGCTTCTTGCCAATAATCATTGATAAATAATTGGCTTCTGCTACCGCTTGCAGCTTGGACACTATCTTCGATTTCACGCTGTAAAATATCGCCTCTTAAATTTTTAGCACGCAGTTGTACAGTTTCAACTTCGCAATCTATCATGCGTTTAACCCATTCAGAATCAGGGACGACCGCATAAAAACGTAAATCTTGTGCTAATGGCGGGAAATGTAATTGGTTCATAGTAATCGTTTTCCATGACTGATAGTCTGCCGGAAAGGGTTTCTATTAAGTTTCCGGCAGTCTTAAATTGAATAATCATTAACTTGTGATGTTACAATAAGCAGTAAATTTATTAAATACATCAATTAATGTTCCCCATGAATAATCACACGCATTTGCCACACGAAAACCAAACCAATATTTTAGGTTGTCCTGAATGTGGGACGGCAGTGCGTGCAATTGCAAATATAGGAGAAATGGCAGATTGTCCTACTTGTGGTAGGAATTTAATTCGTATTGAAAAAAATCCATATTTATTGCCAATGTTGTATGCAATTACAGCATTAGCTGTTTTGATGCCTGTTTCTTTTGGATTTTTTATGTCGGTTAGAATGCCTGCGGTGGCAGAAAGGCTAACTCTTCCGGGCATGATGCACGCCCTATTGCAACAAGATTATAGCTTTTTGGCAAATTCCATGTTTATTTTAACATTTGCAACACCACTATTTTTTCTGATATTGCTTTTATATGTTTTAGGTGCATTTATTCAGAATAAAAATCGTCCATTTTTATTACCTGCCGCTCGTTGGTTATTTAGATTAAAACAATGGTTGATGGTAGATATTTTTGCCGTATCATCATTAGTAGCATTAATTAAAATTAGAGTTTATGCAGAAGTAGGATTTGGTTTATCTTTTTATGCAATTTTTATTTATGCATTGATTTTATTTAGATTATCGCAATCGATTACTCCTAATTGGCTTTTTAGTAAAGCTTCTCAATTATCAAAACATAAAGTTTACATTCACAATCAATCAGATACAACATTTTGCCATCGTTGTTTTTTCAAGCAATCTAAATATAATCATCGTTGTTCTATTTGTGGGACTTTTATTTTATCTAAACGTAATAATAGTTTAACTTTATCTACGGCTTTTTTATTAGCGGCAATTATTTGTTATATTCCTGCTAATTTATTACCGATGATGATTACTTCTGATCCTACTGTTACCGTAACAAGTCAAATTTTTGATGGGGTTTTAACCTTATGGCGGAATAAGGATTATTTGGTTGCTGTGATTATTTTTACTGCAAGTATTGCAGTACCTTTATTAAAAATTGTCGGCATGATTGTTCTATTATTATCGGCAAAATTTAGACTACCTCAAAAAATATCAGCTCATAAATTATCGCTTTTGCATCGCTTTATTGAATTGGTTGGGCGTTGGTCTATGATTGATATTTTTGTAACTATTATTTTAATGGCTGCGTTTTCTACTCCAATTGCCAAAGTAACTGCTGGTTCGGCTACGATTTATTTTACATTAGTTGTTGTGCTAACTATGCTTTCTACTTATTTTTTTGATACAAGAATTTTGTGGCAAAAAGAACGAGAAAAACAATAAGAGACTCCTGCAAAACTCGATTTTTTCTATTACTCGTCATTTTAAGCCGAAGCACTGAACGTAGCGAAGTGGCAAGCGAAGAATCTTTATAAACAATAAGTTAGATTCTTCATTTCACTTCGTGAAATTCATCAATGACGAGTTTTGCAGGAGTCTCAATAAGTAAACACTGCCGGAAAAATCTTTCCAGCAGTGTTTACTATCTTACACAATTATCTATCACACTGAAACCTTTGCAACGGTTTCACACTATTAGTGTTGCATATTGCTGCTGCCAAATTTCTCTTACTCTTGCTAAATCTTCGGCTGTATCTACTCCTGCTTGTGGAATATCCGGATAAACTAAAACACCAATCTTAAAACCATGCCACAACACTCTTAATTGCTCCAAAGATTCGGTTTGTTCTAATACTGATGGAATCAGAGTGTGATACGTTTTAAGAAATGGAACACTATACGCATAAATGCCTATGTGTCGTAAAACCGATATGTTTTCCGGCAGTGTATGAGCATGTGTATCGCGTGGATATGGAATTGGAGCACGCGAAAAATATAAGGCACAATCTTCCTTATCCAAAACAGTTTTAACAATATTCGGATTGTGAAAATCGCTTAATTGATTAATTGGGTGAGCAACTGTTGCCATTGGCGTTTTTTTATAGGCAAAGAACTCGGCAAGTTGATTGATGATATTTGCCTCGATTAATGGTTCATCGCCTTGCACATTGATAACCGATAGCTGTTCCGGCAGACTTAATATTTCCACTGCTTGCGATAGACGGTCTGTTCCGCTTTGATGATTAGTATCGGTTAAAATTGCCTCAATGCCATGTATCTGACAAACAGTAACAATCTGCTCACTATCCGCTGCTACGATTACTCGCGATGCACGACTTTTTAATGCTGCTTCTGCGGTGCGGACTATCATAGGTTTGCCACCAATATCGGCTAATATTTTTTCCGGCAGACGTGTAGAGGCTAATCGAGCTGGAATAATAACAACAAAATCGCTATGAATTGACATGGCTATTCCTTTTGTGATTGGGCTTTGACTTCTGATAAGTAGCTAATCGCAATGCTTTTCTCTTGTTCATTGCCGTATTTAAGTTGCCGCATAGCATTATGAAATGCTGCTTGTTTTTTTTGGGTGGCAATAATTTCTTGGGTTAATTGTTTCGAATAGATGCTAACCTGTTTTTGATTATTAGCTTTTTCTTTTGCAAGAGCTAATAATCCTTGCAAGTTTTCCGGCAGTGTATTTGCTACTTTTTGTGGTTGCTTATTAGCTGTTTGGCGTTGTTTTTTAGCAAGATAACGCTTTTGGGCGTGTTCTGCAGCTGCCTTTCGTGGTGATGATTGATTAGATGATAAAAAGCGATTACGTGGTAGAAAATCATCATCAACAGAAATTAATTCAATACAATCAACCGGACACGCATCTTGACACAAACCACAACCGGTGCACTCATCACTGATAACTGTGTGCATCAGCTTATTTGTTCCACAAATAGCATCAGTAGGACAAACACGAATACAACGCGTGCAACCAATACAAGCTGACTCATCAATATACGCCAATGAGTGAGAGACTTTTTCATTATTTAAGGCGGTAGCAATTTCTCCAATCAGCTTTGCTATTTCATAACGTACAATATCACCACCCATTTGGCATAAATCGATTGCCACGTTATCTTGTGCCACCGCTTTTGCGTATGCCGCACAATCGACATAACCACAACGCCTACATTGGGTTTGCGGTAATAATTGATCAATTTGCTCCCACTGTATTTTCATTTATGTTTCACAAGATTTAATGTTGCAATAATTGATTTAAAAATTGGCGACTGCGGTCGTGTTTAGGATTATTGAAAAATTCGTCTGGACTTGCCTCTTCTAAAATCGTTCCTTGATCTAAAAAGACGATACGCTCTGCCACCTCACGTGCAAATCCCATTTCATGAGTAACAATCATCATTGTCATGCCTGATGTGGCTAAATCTCGCATTACTTTTAGTACCTCACCCACCATTTCAGGGTCTAATGCAGAAGTTGGTTCATCAAACAACATTACACGCGGATTCATAGCTAAACCACGTGCAATCGCAACCCGTTGTTGTTGTCCGCCAGATAATTGTGATGGATAAGCATCACGTTTATGAGCCAAACCTACTTTTTCTAATAATTCCATTGCATTTTCAATTGCTTGGGCTCTGCTTTGTTTTTTGACTTTAATTGGAGATAAGGTAATATTGTCCAAAACACTTAAATGTGGATACAAATTAAAGTGCTGAAATACAAAACCTACTTCGGCACGAACTTCATTGAGATTAGTTTTAGGGTCGGTTACACAAATGCCATCTACCCAAATTTCTCCGGATTGGATTTTTTCTAATTGATTGATGGTACGAATCAGGGTTGACTTACCACTGCCGGAAGGTCCGCATACCACCACTACTTCACCTTGTGCAACACTTAAATTTATATCATTCAACACATGCAAGTCTTTGAAATGTTTATGAACTGACTTAAACTGAATCATGCTTTCCATTTGCGTTATTTAATCCGTTTTATTTCACTTGAAAAAACCTGTCTATTATCCTTTATTTTGAGTTTTTTCGTGCAGTAAATTGCTTAATAATACGTAATTTTGTGGATTAATATCTTCCGGACGCAGATTAGCATCGATGCCAACTTGTGCCATTTCTTCATCAGAGACTATTCCTTTCAAATTATTGCGTAAAGTTTTACGCCGCATAGCAAAAGCCTTTGTTAGCAAACGTGAAAATTCGTTTATATCATCAACAATGCCTATTCTGCCCACATCTGGAATCATACGAACAACTGCTGAATCCACTTTGGGAGCTGGCTCGAAGGCAGCGGGTGGCACATCTATGATCTTCTCCATATCGAAAAAATATTGCAGTATCACACTTAAACGTCCGTAATCTTTGGAATTAGGCAGAGCACATATGCGTTCTACTACTTCTTTTTGTAGCATAAAGTGCATATCGATTATGTTATCAACATAATCGCTTAATTTGAAAAGTAGTGGCGTTGAAATGTTATACGGCAAATTGCCTATAATTTTTTTCTTACCGGCAATGCTATTAAAATCAAAACGCAGCACATCACCATCATGAATATCTATTTGATTTTGATTAGGTAATTTACGTAAATATTCAATAATATCTTTATCAATTTCAATTACATGAAGATGATTTACCCTCTGCAATAGTGGCATGGTTAGGGCACCTAAACCAGGACCAATTTCAATCACTGTATCGGTTTCTTTAATATTTGCCGCATTGATAATCGCGGTGATAATGCCTTTATCTTGTAAAAAATTTTGCCCAAATCGTTTGCGTGCAATATGCTGCATAAATTGTCTTTCTAAACTGCAATGTGTGAGATTACTGCAAAACTCGTCATTCTAAACCATAAACCCAAGTGAAAAGGTGGAATCTAATTGATTGTTAAGAGACTCCTGCAAAACTCGATTTTTTCTATTACTCGTCATTTTGAGCGTAGCGAAGAATATTTATAAACAATAAATTAGATTCTTCATTTCACTTCGTGAAATTCAGAATGACGAGTTTTGCAAGAGTTTCTTTGTAAATAGTCTGCCGGAAAAAATTTTTATCACTCATTATTATTAAGATGTTGCTCGAATAATATTCTTAATGGATCATCATCATCTTCCACAGGAGTATATGTTGGGGCATCGTTGGCAATGGGCTGAGAATCATTATTCCAAAAAGATTGAGGAATTAAACTATCTAAATTCAACTGTGAAGCATCAAGATGCGGATAAGCATCAAAAGATACACTATATCCACCAGAAGTATTGCTTTGAACCTTGCACATTGCTCCTAATGGAAAACAACTCTTATTGGTAATATGTCCGAATGGGAAATCGGTTAAAATCGGCAAACCAGTTAACCGCCGCATGGTAGATAGTACGGTTGGCAAATCATAATTTGCATCGTAAATATCAGTAGTTTCCTTACCCATACGAAAATTGCCCAAAATAATCGCCTGTTGTTTTTTAAGACAGCCGGAAAGATAAAGCTGTTGTAACATTCTTTCAATACGATATGGCTGCTCACCAACATCTTCTAAAAATAAAATACCACCTTCAATATTAGGAAAATATGGCGTACCAATTAATGAAGCTAAAACGCTTAAATTCCCGCCCCATAAAATTCCCTCTACATTAATGCCAGATCCATTAAATTGATTAACATTGATGGTTAAATTATCTTGTTTCATGGCTTCCACAAAGCTTCGCATGGTGTATTCAGGAATTTGTGGTTTGCCAAATTCACTATATAACATCGGTCCTGAAAAACTCATCATGCCACTTTTAGCAAGTAAGGCTAATTGCACCGCACAAACATCGCTAAATCCCAATAAAATCGTGCCATGATCTCGCATCATATCGCCTAATGATGCCCAATCAACATAAGGCAAAATGCGATTAGCACCATACCCCCCTCGCAAACCTAATAATATTTTAGGCATAGTAGCACGTCCTACAACTATGTCTTGCAAATCATCTATTCGCTCTTTATCAGTGCCAGCAAAGCGTTGAAAACGGCGATAAGCAGCCTCAATATTATCAATGGCAAATCCAGCTTGAGTTAAACGTTGAACCGCTAGCTCAATACGCTTGCTATCAGTGGCAAAACCAGATGAAGCAAAAAGTCGTATGCTATTATGAGAAGTAGTTTGAATAGGCATTTTATAACGTGGTTTCGTATTGTTAGTGGTTGAAGAAATAGGCTCTAATGTCGTCTGTGTTGCACATGCTTGTAATAACAAAGCACTAATTGTAGTTTGCAAAAAAGCACGGCGTGAAATTTTTATATTATTCATAATTGCTTTTTGTAGATTTTAAGCATAATAAAAGCCTTGCATTATCCTAAAATAAATGTATTTATTCAAGTGTATAAATTTTCCGGCAGACTTAATGTAATAAGTTTTTTATGGATAAACCTTATTAGGATTCATAATATTATTTGGGTCTAATTGATGTTTAATCGCACGCATTAAGGATAATTCTTGCTCTGTTTTCATATTGCAAAGCCAATTGCGTTTTAATAAACCTATACCGTGTTCCGCCGCACATGTGCCGTCATGAGCAAAAACATCTTGATATACCAATTGATTAATCGCATTTTCATATTGATAAATCTCATTACCTAAAGCATTTGACAAAAAAACATTGTAATGCAAACTGCCATCACCTAAATGACCAAAGACAACCAACTTACTTTCAGGATATAACTCTTGCAAACGCTGACTATTTTTACAAATAAAATCAGATAATTGACCAATCGGAACAGCAATATCATGTTTAATACTAACCCCATATCGTTTTTGTGCTTCTGAAATATTTTCACGCAAACACCACCACTGTTTGCTTTGCATCTCATTTTGAGCAAAAACAATATTACGAAAGCCATTTTCATATAAGCTTTCCGGCAGACTATCTATTGATATACTTTTTTCTAATTCACATAGAATATGCCAATTATCTTGACTATCTATAATTGGTGGTGCTTGTTGTAAATCATTAGAACTTATTAATAAAGCATTTTTTCCAATTAACTCAAAACTTTTTAGTCTGCCGGAAGAATGTTTTTGCAGAAAATGGAATAACTCAATACATTGTTCAATATTATTAAAACTTGCCCATAATGTTTGAGTTTCAAGCGGTTGATAGAAAAGTTTAAGAGTTGCAGCAGTTATAATTCCCAAAGTACCTTCACTACCAATAAATAATTGTTGTATATCCAAACCAGTAGTATTTTTATATAAAGGTGATAAATGGCTAACTATCTCACCATTAGGTAACACAACTTCCAATCCCAAAACCAAAGCACGCATAGTGCCATAACGTAACACATTAATCCCACCTGCATTACAAGCAATATTACCTCCAATTTGACAACTCCCCTCACTTGCCAATGATAGTGGGAAAAATCTACCAACAGAAATGGCAGCTTGCTGTACCTGATAAAGAGTAACCCCTGCTTCTACCGTAATACTATTATCAGCCGGACTAATATTCACAATCCGATTTAATCGCGACATTGATAATAAAACACCTCCATCAGGCACTGCCCCTCCACACAAACCAGTATTTCCGCCTTGTGGAGTAATACTAATCGCATATTGATTGCACAATTTCACAATAGTCTGCACTGACGCTACACTCGAAGGCTGCAAAACAATATCGGCCCTGCCATAAAATCTGCTACGCTTATCACGCAATAAAGAATCTACTTTACTTGAATCATCAATAATCTCATCAGATGATAAATAATCTGAAAATAATAAATATAAATCGTTCATAATCTTTTCCGGCAGACTTTATAAACTAAAACCTTTGTGCAAAACTCACTTTTTCCCAGCTCGTCATTCTGAACGTAAGCGAAAAATCTTTACAAAACAAAAAAAATTAGATCCTTCACTTTCCTGCATAAAGTTCAGAATAACGAGATTTGCAAAGATCTCAAACTTTACAAACTATTACCCCCTGCAAAATCGGTCATTCTACCCATGAGCAAAGTGAAAAGGAAGAATATCAATTTATGAGACTCCTGCAAAACTCGATTTTTTCTATTACTCGTCATTCTGAGCGTAGCGAAGAATCTTTATAAACAATAAGTTAGATTCTTCATTTCACTTCGTGAAATTCAGAATGACGAGTTTTGCAGGAGTCTCTTTATTGTTTTGTAAAAATATTATTCGCATATTTTAAAATAACGAACGGTAAAAAGGACTTTAACAAAGAGTAGCTATCAAAATAAAACAACCACCACAAAAAACCGTCCGTATAAAACGGACGGTTTCTAAGCACATGCTTCTATAACATTAATTAGAAGATTTCACGCCAAGAGATACGTTTCACACCGCAAATGGTACCAAACATATAATCACTACGTGACGAATTATTACCTTCGGAATTGACTATGTGGGCTGTTGCTCCATGAAAAGCATCTTTACCCCCACATTGCAATTCACGCGGTCTGGGACGATCACCTAAATCCATCAACTGACCAGAACCACTGGAATCACCGGATAACGTAGTATTAGATGGACCAATAACATTACCAGCTAAATCAGTGGCATCTACATAACCATAACCAGTAATAGCTACATTGGTAACACCATCCAAGGTTAGTGAAGCAGGGATACCATAAGTTTCAAATTTCTTATCAGGATCCATACCCCATTTCATGAATGAATTCTTACCTTTTCTTGCCTCACTCAAAAGAATCGCACCACCATTGTTTGTATTTAACTGAATAACGGCACTTTCAAGTTTCACTTCACCATGCAATTTTTGTTCGCAAACAAATTTATCCACTCGTTTACCACCAGTCTCGGTACATTGACGTATCTTACCTGTTTTGGTAACCGAACTTACACATGGATCCTTACCATTAGAAGAACTATTCACAAGATCTGGATCATCTGGATCTGGGACATAATCAGGATTATCTTTCAGAGCACTCCACTTACCAGGAGCAGGGTTATCTGGATCTGTATCTGAAACAGGATCATCAGGATTGCACTGACCAGCTGGTTGATCAGACCAATCTTCTGGACCAGTTTCAAGTTTTGTCCAACGTGACGATCCAGTATAATTGCCATCTTCAAGCATGCTTGCATCAAAAGTAGGACAATCCCCATCACCAGAGTAACTACCCTCTTCAGTATACCAACGAGAAGTCAGATACGCTGTATGCAATATCGTAGAACCTTTGGTAACAACTCTTTCACCATTGGTGCCATCTAAATTTACTTGCCAGCCAGCATAATCAACTCTTCCATCTTTATCGTCATCAATAGGGTTATTGGATACATAGCGGAATTTTTCGCCATATATCATTTCAGGAGCGGAGAAATCCTGTTTTAACAACTCGGTATGTGTTACATCTTTTGTCTTAATACTGCCGTCTTCTACCGCATCAAAGCTACTATTAATGTCAAATTTTTGGAAGATACCATAAATGGCTTGTGGAGTAAGAAGTTTGCGGTCAGACTCATAAATATCCGTACCTGTCCCCCAAATAATCACATAAGTACCATCATCATGACGTGCAATGGCAGGTGCTGCTGTAATAGGTTTAGCAGGAATTGTTTCAGTCCATGTGTCCTGAGCAATAAATATACGTTCATACGTAACCTTATTTAAGTTTCGCACATCAAAGCGATACATATTACCAGCATAATCACCTGCAAAAACATAATCAATAATGCCGTCGAAATTCACATCGAGCAAGGTAGGTGCAGATAAACCACCCTGTCCTTCTGTTACAGTTATTTTCTTAAAGCTTCCAACCTTAACCCCTGTTAAATCGCCACCTTTCAAACCAGCATCATTTGTAGAGGTTTCAATTAAATAAAGAGCTGTTTCTTGTTTTTTCAAGTCTTTATTAGCGGCATAACCACTTGGCACAAAAGAGATTAGGTGAACGTCTCCTTGATAAATGCTCAAAGGCCTACCATCGCTATCTACTCCTGGATTGCCACCACTAACACGACCAACTGTACTTTGAGGAATGGTAAAACCTAAACCTTTTGTGTCAGAATCGGTTTCTGTTGTAAATTCAAATAAACGCACATCATCTTTATTATTCAAAAAGACATTATCGCCCTGTTTAAGATGTAAAGCGTAAGAACCACGAGCACCACGCCCCATATTACCAAGCATATAAGTGGTAAACTCTTTACCAACCAGACCTAACGTTTGATCACCAGCAGTACCAGCACTTGCCGGATCGTACAATTTCATTACTTGGGCAGTAATATTACCGTCCATCACATATTGGTGAGGTTTTTCTGCACCACCATATTTTTCATGGGCAATTATTTTGTATTTTTCTGCTACAAGATCATCACCAGCATCGTCATCATCTTGCTCGCTTACCATTTGTGTTGGCAAATAGTTTAGTTTTAAAGCATAAGGGTGATTGGGATCATCCATTTTATTTTCAAAAATATAAGCCATACCATCATTAGCAGCAGTAACCAAGAACTTGTTACGTTTACCAATTTCATGACCATCTTTATCTAATACTGGCTCTAATTCCCCAACAGATACAACGTCCGAATTTAGAATATCACCCATACGTCTTTTTTCAGTATCGCGAATACGATACGCACTGGTCTTATCATCACCATCACCGTTATAGACGTTTTGGTTATAGCCTAAATTTCTGATACTGCTATCAGCATTACCACGTGCCAACCAAGGAATTAATGCTTTTTGCCATTCTGCACCAGATATTCCATCTTGATCTTTTAGATCAAAATAATCGTTATCAAACATACTATCCGGCAGACTACTTGCCCATTCAGCCCAATTACCCTTAGTAACCAATACTTTTCGATTGCTATAATCAGGAGTATTGTAGTTATTAGGATCGCTGGCAGCCGGATCATCAACATCTAAACCAGTAAAGGTATTACCATCAGCATCCACACTACCGTCTGGTAAAACTTTTTGACCATAGTTAAATTTATAGAAACGTATTTCAGAGGCATTCATTCCAGGATACAGGAACACCACCGCACCTTCTGTTGGTTTTAAACTACCCTTATCTGGACCATTAATGGACGGTGCAACAGCAGAATAGGTCTCTTCCATTAGTATACTGGCATCATCAGATGATGCTGCATTCCCTGAACTTGCATTTCCAGATGTAGTAGCACCATCAGTAATACCACCTGGATCAGCACTTTGTGTAGGGTTACTTACAATAGCATCGATAATGTTTTTAAATGCACTCTTTACATCTTGAGAACTACCAGCAATATACCCACTTTGTAACGTACTGCCATCAGCTTTTTTCAGATTGGGAGTTGCCATTTTGATAATTTCGTTTGCATGAGAGCCTGTAAGCCAACCTGAAATAACAAAAGTATCTACCGTCTGTTTACCATCCCAAGGCTTACCAGCTTTATCTGTGCCACTTGTTCTTAAATCTTTACCATGCAAGATGTCACTTATTTCTCTCAAATTTCTAGTAGCATTAGGGTGAGTTGGTCCTCCGTCTCTCCTATAATTTGTAAAATACCCTTGTGCATAACCGCTATCATTAGCTTTTTGAATAAGGCGCTCCATATCTCTTTTTATTTGAGCACTTGTTGTACCATTCCATAAAGAAAGTTTTGTATAACTACCATGACCTGGTGGACCTTCTGGCTTACCATCAGTAAACATAATTACGTAATTTTTACGACAACGATAATCAATAGCTTCGTTCGCACGAGCAGTAGCTTCTAAATATGCTTCAGCAGTGGGAGTCTGACCGTAGTTGCTTGAACTACCAAACCTTTTTATCTCATTGTATGTTTGTTGAGATGAGCTTGATCTTCGTTCCGTAAAAGTTCCGTCAGCATTCCAAACGATATTGGTTGTAAGAGGAAGTTTAGACTTAACGTAGTTATTATTAAAAGATTTTATTGCCCAGTTGGCAGAATCAATATAAGTTTCCCCACTGCCATTTGGGTTTATAGTATCCATAAGTTCCGATAAATATGTATGTAAATCCAACAATCTGGTGCTATAGAAGTATCGACCATAGTATGGATCCCAATACCGACCAGTGCTACCACTCATTGATCCAGAATCATCGAGAGCTAACACAATATTTGGTTTTAACGAGTTTTGCCTTACATGTGTCTGCGTAAAAGGCTGCGTTACTTGTTTGGTTAAATCATAAGTAACACTTATTACTTTTTTATTTGTAGTACCCCCCATATGCTTTGGCAGGGAAAATGGTGAATCGTCTGCATAAACAGACGCTGACATAGCGGCAATAATGCTGGTTGCCATTATGCTTAATGCAAACTTTTTGGTTTTCATAACACTTCTCCTAATGCAAAAATGAGGAAATTAACAGATGGTATGCAATATACTCGTTTATTGCAAGATGCTATCTATTTAATTGATAAACGGAAAAGATTTTAGATAATTGGAAAAATGACTTGGGAAATAGTCCGAAACTCCTGCAAAATTTGATTTTGTCATTACTCATCATTATGACTTTGAGCATAAGCATTGGAGAATAATCTTTGTAAAACAATATGATGAGTTTCTTAATTTCACTTCGCTCAATGTTACGAATGGCGAGTTTTGCAGGCGTTTCAGCTTGAAATCTTTGCAAAACCCACTTTTTCCTCATTCGTCATTCTTAACTTCGTTGTAAATCTTTTATTTAACAAATAGTTATATTCTTCCATTTTACTTCACTCAATGTTACGAATAACGAGTTTTGTAGAAGTTTCAGCTTGGAAGAAGTTTTATCCAGCTTAACCGTACAATCATGCCATTTAGTGCATGGATATTAAGCTACGGATTAAGTTGCATTACTTTTCTTTTGTAAAACAGTCGAAACCCTTGCAAACTCGTCATTCTAAATTTTTTTTTTACAGGAAAGCGAAGAATACAATTCTTTGTTTTATAAAAATTATTAGTCTACACTCAAAATGACAAACGTGAAAAGTTATGTTTTGCAGGAGTTTCAGAATGGCGAGTTTTGCAAAGGTTTCAGTTGCATAATTTAATAAGAAACACTACAATCGCAGGTTCAATTTTTCATATTCACCAACGGAGAGGTGGATGAGTGGTTGAAGTCGCACGCCTGGAAAGCGTGTATAGGTGAATAGCCTATCGAGGGTTCGAATCCCTTCCTCTCCGCCACGTTTTTTTAATATACGTGGATAGTATTAGCCTCGTTATCTTTTTATTTCCAATTTTAAAAGTCTGAAACCTTTGCAAAACCCACTTTTTTCGCATTCGTTATTCTGAACTTCGTTACGAATTTTTTTATTTAACAAATAATTAGATTCTTCACTTTCCTGCGGAAAGTTCAGAATGACGAGTTTTGCAAAAATTTCAGTCTGCCGGAAAACTTATCAAAGTATTTGTCTGAATCTTTGCAAACTCGTCATTCGTAACATTGAGTAAAGCGAAATGAAAGAATACAAGCTATTGGGAATCACTTGCAAAACCGTCATTCTGAATTTCAGAGACTCCTGCAAAACCCAACCTGAAACAAAAAGATAAACACTCCGTAGGGGCGACCCTATGTGGTCGCCCACAAAACTATTTTGTTTTCTTTTTATAAAACAATAAATTAAGAAACTTGATAAGCAGGCGAGCACATTGGGTCGCCCCCTACGGAAAATTAACTTTTCATTTCACAAAGTGGTTTTGCAGAGGTTTCTGAAATGAAAAATCTCAACCAATTGTTTTGTAAAGATTTTCCACACGCCCAACATGACGGAAACTTCCACAAACCTTACTATTTGAGACTCCTGCAAAACTCGTCATTCTGAATTTCACAAAGTGAAATGAAGAATCTAACTTATTGTTTATAAAGATTCTTAGCTTACGTTCAGAATGACGAATAGTAAAAACAGGAGTTTTGCATGATTCTCAACAGCCCTACCTTACATAGATTACATCAACATCGTTATCATCTTCATCATCGTATTCATCTTCCCAATCTTCATCAAGTCTGCCGGAAAACTCATAATGATTTGATTCATCGTTGAATTTACCTCGCAAAGCCGATAGTACTTTTTTCATATCATCTGGAATTGCTGCATTAAAACTTATTTCTTGATTGTTTGCAGGGTGAATAAATGTGAGCTTGTGGGCGTGTAATGCTTGTCTGCCTAATGATAAGATGGCGTTTTTTACTTCATCAGAGCATGGGTGTCTTATATTGCCATATAAGGCATCTCCGGCTAATGGGTGTCCTGCTTCTTTCATATGAACGCGAATTTGGTGGGTTCTGCCAGTTTCTAATGCACATTCAATATAGCTATGTGAATCAAAGCGTTCTAATACGGTTACATGTGTAATCGCTTCTTTACCGCCAAATTTTACTACTGCCATTTTAGTGCGATTATGTGGGTCGCGTCCGATTAGAGTTTCGATTTTGCCATCATACGGCACTATACCATTGACAATAGCACGATATACTCGTTTTACTGTACGCATTTGCAATTGCCTTACTAAATTAGTTTGAGCTGCAATAGTTTTGGCTACCACCATTAATCCTGTTGTATCCTTATCCAAGCGATGTACTATGCCGGCACGAGGAATGCCACTTAATTGCGGACGGTGAAACAATAAACCATTTAGCAAAGTTCCAGACCAATTTCCAGCAGCAGGGTGCACTACTAATTGCTTGGGTTTGTTAATAACCAATACATCGTCATCTTCATAAACAATATTAAGCGGTATATCTTGTGGAACAAATGCACTTGCTTCGGCAGTTTCCGGCAGTGTTAAGTGAACTGTTTCACCGCCTAATAAACGCGTTTTATTGGGTTTAACAACTCCATTAACCAAAACATTGCCATCACGAATTGCATTGGCAATCCGTGAGCGAGAAAACTCTGACAATATGTCTGCAAGTGCCGCATCTAAACGAAATCCAGCATATTTATCATCAATAGTTAAGATAAATTGTGTATCAATGCTTGAATCTTCGCTATAATCACAAAATTCTTCGTACTGTAAATTATTATCGTCCATGAAAAAAAATCTTTTATTACTTGTTTTAGTTGCAATTTTAAGTGCATGTGCTACCGATACAACCGATAAAGATGCACAAATAACTCAAAACTGGTCGGTGGAAAAATTGTACACCGAAGCACACGATGAGTTAGAAAAAGGCAATTATACTCGTGCCGTCAAGCTATATGAATTATTGAAATCTCGTTTCCCCTATGGGCGTTTTGCACAGCAGGCACAGATGGATTCTGCTTACGCACACTATTTAGACGAGGAACAAGAGCTTGCTTTGGCTGATATTGAATTATTTGAAAAACAATATCCAAATCACCCAGAATCTGATTATATGTTGTATTTGAAAGGATTGGTATTGTTTAATCAAGACCAATCTTTTATGAATAAGTTTTCGGCACAGGATTGGTCAGAAAGAGATCCAACTGCAAATCGCAGAGCGTATCAAACATTTGCCGAACTAATCCAACGCTATCCGCAAAGTCGTTATGTAGCAGATGCAACCGACCGTATGACTAAAATTGTTCATGCACTTGGGGGGCATGAAATGTCGGTAGCACGTTATTATATGGAACGTGGGGCTTATGTGGCTGCCGCTAATCGTGCTAAAAATGTGGTAACTGGTTTTCAAAATACCGAATTTGTTGAAGAAGCATTGGCGATGATGATGAGTGCTTACGAAAAAATGAATCAAACCACATTATCCAACGATGCTAAACGTGTATTAGAAAGTAATTATCCTAACAGTAAATATCTAAAAAACGGTTGGGTAAATCCAAATAAATCTCCTTGATGGGGATATTGGAATAAAAAGTAAACGTTT
>JAFWUA010000056.1 GCA_017518785.1 Neisseriaceae bacterium | reverse complement strand
TTTTATTTTTTGGAGTTTAAACAATTATGGCAATCTCAAATGAAGAAATTTTAGAAGCAGTTGGCAATTTAACCGTTATGGAATTGAATGATTTGGTTAAAGCCTTTGAAGAAAAATTCGGCGTATCTGCTGCCGCTTTGGCAGTAGCCGCAGGTGGTGCTGCTGGTGGAGCTGCTGCTGCCGCAGAAGAAAAAACCGAATTTGATGTGGTATTAACTTCTGCTGGTGATCAAAAAGTTGGCGTAATTAAAGTGGTTCGTGCCGTAACTGGTTTAGGCTTGAAAGAAGCCAAAGACTTGGTTGATGGTGCTCCTAAAACCATTAAAGAAGGCGTTGCCAAAGCTGAAGCTGAAGACATCGTTAAACAACTTACCGAAGCTGGTGCGAAAGCCGAGCTTAAATAATTTGTATTACAACACGCAGGCTGGCAGTTTTTCTGTCCAGCCTTGTCGTGTCTTTTTTGCAATGCAAGTATTGTTGATATGCAATATTTATTATTTGTAAATAGAATGTTGAATCTTCAATAAAATTATTATATTAGATAGTTTATTGAATATTCAACACTCAAATTCAAGTCCAACTCGGGGTGAATCGATGACTTATTCTGTTACTGAAAAAAAACGTATTCGCAAAAGTTTTGCTAAACGCACCAATGTATTGGAAGTGCCATTTTTATTGGCAACTCAATTAGATTCTTATGCAACGTTTTTACAAAATGATGTTCCGTTTGATAAACGTACAGATCAAGGCTTACAGGCAGCATTTAATGCGGTGTTTCCAATAGTAAGTCATAATGGTCATTCAAGGCTTGAATTTGTGCATTACGTTTTAGGAGAGCCTGCGTTTGAAATTCCAGAATGCCAATTGCGTGGAATTACATACGCAGCACCTCTAAAAGCACGTATTCAATTGGTATTATTGGATAAAGATTCTAATACCGAAAAAATCAAAGAAATACGAGAAAATGATGTATACATGGGTGAAATTCCATTAATGACACCATCGGGTTCGTTCATCATCAACGGTACAGAACGTGTAGTTGTATCGCAGTTACACCGTTCACCTGGTGTATTCTTTGAACATGATAAGGGTAAAACCCATTCATCTGGTAAATTATTGTTTTCTGCTCGTATTATTCCTTATCGTGGCTCGTGGTTAGATTTTGAATTTGATCCCAAAGATTGCTTATATTTCCGGATTGACCGTCGCCGTAAAATGCCGGTAACCATTTTGCTAAAAGCTTTGGGTTATACCGTAGAGCAAATTTTGGAAATGTTCTACGATTTTGAAGAATTTCATTTAAGCAAAAAAGGCATTCAAACCAAGTTAATCTTTTCTCGTTTAAAAGGCGAAATCGCTCGTGCTGATATTGCCGATAAAGATGGTAATGTAATTGTCGCCAAAGGAAAACGGATTACAGCTAAAAATGTACGAGATATTGAAAACGCTAAAATTACAAAAATTGATGTTGATGCAGACATTCTATTGCGAAAAATTTTGGCATCTGATGTAGTTAATCCTGAAAATGGTGAGGTAATTGCCGTTGCTGGTGAAGAAATTACCGAAGAATTATTAGTAAAATTAGATACATATGATGTTAAGAAAATTTCTACATTGTTTGTAAATGAATTAGATCAAGGTGCTTATATAGCCAACACTTTGCGAGTTGATGATACTACCGATAAAAATAATGCACGCATTGCAATTTATCGCATGATGCGTCCAGGTGAGCCTTCTACTGAAGAAGCGGTTGAAGCCTTATTTCAACGCCTGTTTTTCAGTGAAGAAAGCTATGATTTATCCAATGTAGGACGTATGAAATTTAACACCCGTACCTATGGTCATAAGATGGAAGAAAAAGCAGGTGCGTGGTTTGTACGCCTTATGGAAGAAACCTTGAAAGGTGCTTCCGAAAAGGGTGGTATGGTTTTATCTGTTGAAGATATTGTTGCTACGATTGCTATTTTGGTGGAATTGCGAAATGGTCATTGTGAAGTTGATGATATTGACCACTTGGGTAATCGTCGTGTACGTTCTGTTGGGGAATTAGCAGAAAATCAATTCCGTAGCGGTTTGGCACGAGTTGAGCGTGCAGTAAAAGAACGTTTAAGTCAAGCAGAATCCGATGACAAGATGACACCAACCGATTTAATCAATGCTAAACCAGTGTCAGCTGCGATTAAAGAATTTTTCGGTTCCAGCCAGTTGTCGCAATTTATGGATCAAACCAATCCATTATCGGAAATTACCCACAAACGCCGTGTATCGGCATTAGGTCCAGGTGGTTTGACTCGTGAGCGTGCAGGTTTTGAAGTACGCGATGTGCACCCCACGCATTATGGACGAGTATGTCCGATTGAAACCCCAGAAGGTCCGAACATCGGTTTGATTAACTCGTTGTCGGTTTATGCACGTACCAATGAATATGGCTTTTTGGAAACTCCATATCGCCGTGTTGTTGATGGTAAAGTAACAGATCAAATTGATTATTTATCGGCGATTGAAGAAGGACGTTATGTAATTGCCCAAGCAAACGCTGAATTAGATGCTTCCGGCAGACTTATCGATGAATTAGTAACCTGTCGTGAAAAGGGCGAAACCATTTTAGCTGAACCAGAACGCGTCCAATATATGGATGTGGCAACAGGTCAAGTGGTGTCGGTGGCAGCGTCTTTAATTCCGTTCTTGGAACACGATGACGCAAACCGTGCTTTGATGGGTGCGAACATGCAACGCCAAGCCGTGCCTTGTTTGCGTCCTGAAAAACCATTAGTAGGCACAGGTATTGAACGTGAAGTAGCAATTGATTCTGCCACAGCAATTGTTGCCAAGCGAGGTGGTGTAGTTGATTATGTAGATGCCAACCGTATTGTGGTGCGTGTCAATGACGATGAAGCAGTAGCAGGTGAAGTTGGTGTGGATATTTACAATTTGGTGAAATTCACTCGTTCTAACCAAAGCACCAATATCAATCAACGTCCCGTGGTACGTGTAGGCGACAAAATTGCCAAAGGCGATGTAGTAGCAGACGGTGCTTCAACCGACTTGGGCGAGTTGGCATTAGGTCAAAATATGACTATTGCCTTTATGCCTTGGAACGGCTACAACTTCGAGGATTCAATTTTAATCTCTGAAAGAGTAGTGGCTGATGATCGTTATACATCCATTCACATTGAAGAGTTAAATGTAGTAGCTCGCGATACCAAATTAGGACCAGAAGAAATCACTCGTGAAATTCCTAATTTATCCGAACGTATGCAAAGTCGTTTAGACGAATCAGGCATTGTGTATATCGGTGCAGAAGTGGAAGCAGGCGATGTATTGGTAGGTAAAGTAACTCCCAAAGGCGAAACCCAACTTACTCCAGAAGAAAAATTGTTGCGTGCAATTTTTGGTGAAAAAGCATCTGATGTAAAAGATACTTCTTTGCGTATGCCAACGGGCATGAGTGGTACGGTTATTGATGTACAAGTATTTACTCGTGAAGGTATTCAACGCGATAGGCGTGCTCAATCGATTATTAATGCTGAATTAGAGCGTTATCGTAAAGACTTGAATGACCAATTGCGTATTTTCAAAAATGATGCATTTGACCGTATTGAACGCATGATTGTAGGACAAAAAGCTAATGGTGGTCCATTGAAATTAGCCAAAGGTGCGAAGGTTACCAAAGAATATTTAGATGAATTACCATCTAAATATGATTGGTTTGATATTCGTATGAGTGATGAAGATTTGGCTCGTCAATTAGAGTTGATGAAAAACAATTTAGAGCAAAAAGCTGCCGAATGTGATGAATTATACGAAATCAAGAAGAAAAAACTCACACAAGGTGATGAGTTGCAACCTGGTGTGCAAAAAATGGTGAAAGTGTTTATTGCCATTAAGCGTCGCTTGCAAGCAGGCGACAAGATGGCAGGTCGACACGGTAACAAAGGTGTGGTATCCAAAATTGCCCCTGTGGAAGATATGCCTTATATGGCAGATGGTCGTCCAGTGGATATTGTATTAAATCCGTTAGGCGTACCAAGCCGTATGAATATCGGACAAATTTTGGAAGTGCATTTAGGTTGGGCAGCCAAAGGTATTGGTGAACGTATTAATCGCATGCTTGCTGAACAGACAAAAGTAAAAGAAATTCGTCAGTTCTTGGAAAAAATCTACAATAAACACGGACATAAAGAAGACTTGGCATCATTAAGCGATGAAGAAATTCTTGCAATGGCACGAAATCTATCACGAGGAATGACTTTTGCCTCTCCTGTGTTTGATGGTGCACATGAAAAAGAAATTCGTGCGATGTTAGATTTAGCGTATCCAGACGATGATCCACATACCGAAAAATTACAATTTAATGCGTCCAAAACTCAAATGACTTTATATGATGGTCGTTCAGGCGAGCCATTTGACCGCAAAGTTACGGTTGGTGTGATACACTATTTACGTTTGCACCACTTGGTTGATGAAAAAATGCACGCTCGTTCCACTGGTCCTTACAGTTTGGTTACCCAACAACCATTGGGTGGTAAAGCACAATTTGGTGGTCAGCGTCTCGGTGAGATGGAGGTGTGGGCATTAGAGGCATACGGTGCATCTTATACCTTGCAAGAAATGCTTACGGTTAAATCAGACGACACCACAGGTCGCACCAAAATGTATGAAAACGTTGTTAAGGGTGATTATCGTATTGAAGCGAATATGCCAGAATCATTTAATGTGATAGTTAAGGAAATTCGTTCATTAGGATTAGATATTGACTTGGAGCGTCATTAAAACTTTTCCGGCAGACTACATTTAATTGAATAATTTCGTTAATTAGTCTGCCGGAAAGGAAAAAGATTACTAATTTAAGCATGTAATGTTTTATTTACTAATTGCTACTTTTCTTTGGGGGACATCGTTTATTGCTGGAAAAATAGCGTATCAAATGGCAGACCCAGCTTTGGTTGTATTATTTCGTTTGATATTAGCTATGTTGTTAATGTTACCTATTACAGTTGCGTTTCTTAAAAAAACATCTGTGGATAGAGCAACTTTAAGACAACTCATATTATTAGGTTTGTTAACATATCCCGTTACTTTTTTATTGCAGTTTGAAGGATTGAAATTAACTTCTGCTTCCAGTGCTGCAACGATGATAGGATTAGAACCTTTAATGGTTGCTTTTGTGGGGCAAGTGTTTTTCAAAGAAATAATTACAGTAAAAGTATGGGCTTTGTCTTTCTTGGCATTTATTGGTGTGTTTTTAGTGGCAGGAGTATCTGATAGCAGTGATATTTCTTTACTTGGATGTTCTTTGGTATTGATGTCTACTTGGTTTGTAGCAATTTGGTTAAGACTATCCAAGAAAATTTTACAAACTATGGATACAAAATTTTATACAGCTATAACTATTCAGTTGGGTACATTATTTGGATTACCACTGATACTAATGGCAACAGATAATTGGAATATTAATTTTTCTATTTCTGGAACTTTGGCTGTTATTTATTTGGGCGTAGCGTGTAGTATTGTGGCTGCATGGTTATGGAATAAAGGCTTATCCACAACATCTGCTTCACATAGTGGAATATTTGTAGCATTGGAACCTGTTTGGGGAGTATTGTTAGCAGTTGTTTATTTGCGAGAGCATATTAGCATAACCACCCTAATTGGTATTATTTTAGTAATTACTTCTGCTGCTTTGGCAATGTTATCCGATAAGCAGAAAAATTGAGTTTTAGGATTTTATGGTTTGCATGTAGAAATTGAAAAATGCAAGCTATGTAAAAATTAGGTGATTTTTGTATTTAATTGGTGTCCCATTAAATCTTTTCCGGCAGACTATTTAAATTATATGTCTGTTTATTATCAAATAGTCTGCCGGAAAGCATTACGGAGTGAAATTGACAATGAACTTCTTGAAAAATTTAACAAATCCTTTACAAGCTCTGAATGATAAGGAGTTTGATGCGATTAAAATCGGCATTGCTTCTCCGGAAACAATTCGTAGCTGGTCATACGGCGAAGTTAAAAAGCCTGAAACTATCAACTATCGCACTTATAAACCAGAGCGTGATGGATTGTTTTGTGCCAAAATTTTTGGACCGGTTAAAGATTATGAATGTTTGTGCGGTAAGTATAAACGTTTGAAACATGCTGGTGTTACTTGCGAAAAATGTGGCGTGGAAGTAACTCTTTCCAAAGTTCGCCGTGAAAGAATGGGACATATTGAATTAGCAGCACCAGTTGCTCATATTTGGTTTTTAAAATCTCTGCCATCTCGTTTGGGTATGGTTTTGGATATGACCCTGCGTGATATTGAACGCATTTTGTATTTTGAAGCTTTTGTAGTTATTGACCCTGGTATGACATCATTGCAACGCCGTCAGTTACTTACAGAGGAAGAGTATAACAATAAAACTCTCGAATACGGCGAGGGCGAATTTGATGCTCAAATGGGGGCAGAAGCGGTACGAGATTTATTAAGAACTCTTGATTTGAAAAAAGAAATTGATATTTTGCGTCAAGAATTAGAATCCACCAATTCAGATGCAAAAATCAAAAAAATCGCTAAACGCTTAAAAGTATTAGAAGCATTCCATCGTTCTGGTATGAAATTGGAATGGATGATTATGGACGTTTTACCTGTGTTACCACCCGATTTACGTCCATTAGTACCTTTGGACGGTGGACGCTTTGCAACTTCCGATTTGAACGACTTATATCGCCGTGTAATTAATCGTAACAATCGCTTAAAACGTTTATTAGAATTACATGCACCTGAAATCATTGTGCGTAATGAAAAACGCATGTTGCAAGAAGCGGTTGATAGCTTATTAGATAATGGCAGACGTGGCAAAGCCATGACAGGTGCAAACAAACGACAACTCAAATCGCTTGCCGATATGATTAAAGGTAAGGGCGGTCGTTTCCGTCAAAACCTGTTAGGCAAACGCGTGGATTATTCAGGTCGTTCGGTGATTACCGTAGGTCCTTACTTGCGTCTGCACCAATGCGGTTTGCCTAAAAAAATGGCTTTGGAATTGTTCAAACCGTTTATTTTGTTCAAATTATTAAACAAAGGGCATACAGGCAACATTAAATCTGCCAAACGCATGGTCGATCAAGAAGAAGCGGTTGTGTGGGATATGTTAGAAGATGTCATTCGCGAACACCCCATTTTGCTGAACCGTGCGCCAACCTTGCACCGTCTGGGTATTCAAGCATTTGAACCGATTTTGATTGAAGGTAAAGCCATTCAGTTGCACCCCTTGGTGTGTGCGGCGTTTAACGCCGACTTTGACGGCGACCAAATGGCAGTGCATGTGCCGTTAAGTTTAGAAGCCCAAATGGAAGCACGCACCTTAATGTTGGCTTCTAATAATGTGCTTTCACCTGCCAATGGCGACCCAATCATCGTACCATCGCAAGATATTGTCTTGGGTTTATATTACATGACCCGCGACAAAATCAATGCCAAAGGCGAAGGTATGATTTTTGCCAATGTACAGGAAGTTCATCGTGCGTATGGTACGCGTCAAGTGGAATTGTCCGCACGCATTACCGTTCGCATTAAAGAATGGCAAAAAGACGAATACGGTGAGTTTCAAGAAAAAATCACTCGCTACAACACAACCGTAGGTCGTGCCTTGTTATCAGAAATTCTGCCCAAAGGCTTACCGTTTGAATATGTTAATAAAGCATTGAAGAAAAAAGAAATTTCTCGCTTAATCAATGCGTCATTCCGTCTGTGTGGCTTGGGTGATACGGTGATTTTTGCCGACCATTTGATGTAC
>JAFWUA010000055.1 GCA_017518785.1 Neisseriaceae bacterium | reverse complement strand
TGATTTTCTCCTTAATCCTGTTGGCTCCATCTTGGGGTGGTATGATTAACGGCATTATGACCTTGTCTGGTGCTTGGCATAAATTGCGTACAGATCCTATCTTGAAATTCTTAATCGTATCTCTGTCGTTCTACGGTATGTCTACATTTGAAGGTCCGATGATGTCTGTTAAATCAGTCAATGCGTTGAGCCACTACACCGACTGGACAGTAGGTCATGTACACTCTGGTGCATTAGGTTGGGTAGGCTTTGTAACTATGGGTTCTATGTACTACTTAATTCCACGCTTGTTTGGTCGCAAAGAAATGTACTCTACCAAATTGATTGAGTTGCATTTCTGGATTGCAACCGTAGGCGTTGTGTTATACATCGCTTCTATGTGGATTGCAGGTGTTATGCAAGGTTTAATGTGGCGTGATTTGAACCCTGACGGCACTTTAACTTACTCTTTCATTGAGTCGGTAAAAGATAGTCATAAATTCTTTGTTATCCGTATGTTGGGTGGTTTGTTATACCTGTCTGGTATGGTAGTGATGTTATTCAACACTTTGAAAACCATTGGTGCTGGTGAATGTGTTGATGCTCCTATTCCAACTGTTTCACAAACCCAACATTAAGAAAGGCGGGCAGAATTATGGAATTACAAAAACTTGCAGAAGAAAAGTTAGCATTCTTGATTATCTTCATTTTTCTGTTAATCAGTGTAGGCTTGCTGATTGAGGTTGTACCGCTGTTCGGTTCTAAATCAGTTACAGAACCTGTACCTGGTTTGAAACCCTACAACGCTTTGGAATTAGCTGGTCGAGACCTGTATATTCGCGAGGGTTGTTATAATTGCCACTCTCAAATGATTCGTCCGTTCCGTGCGGAAACCGAACGCTATGGTCATTACTCTGTTGGTGGTGAATCTGTTTATGACCACCCATTCCAATGGGGTTCCAAACGTACTGGTCCTGATTTAGCACGTGTTGGTGGTCGTTACTCTGACACTTGGCATGAACAACACATGGACGATCCACGTTCAGTAGTGCCAGAGTCAATAATGCCTGCATTCCCTTGGCTAAAACGCAACAAAGTTAATATTGATGCGACAGTTCGCCACATGAAGACCTTAAAAATCGTTGGTGTGCCTTATACTGATGCAGACTTTGCAGCAGCCAAAGAGTTGATGTCTAATGAAGACGGTTCGCCGAAAACAGAATTAGACGCAATGATTGCTTACTTGCAAAGTTTAGGTCACGCATTGGCTGATGAAACTAACCAAGCGAACTAACCCAAGAGATAAGTTATTATGATTGATCTGGCTCGAACTCTTTTTACAGTAGTCTGTTTTGGTGCATTTATCGCTTTTGTGCTCATTGCATATCGCAAAGGTGCGAAAGCAGAATATGACCAAATTGCTCGCGGTATTGTCGATGATGACGATATGCCTATTGCAAATATATCGAGTCAGAAACAATCAGACTCTCATGAAAACGGAGCGAATAAATGAATACATCATCAGATTTCACCAGTAATTTCTGGACTATCTATACAGCAGTGATCGTGATCGCCAGTTTCATTGGTTTGGTTTGGCTGTTAGTTTCTCAAAACAAAACCAAAAGAACAGGCGACAAGGTCGAAACAATGGGACACGAATGGGACGGTATTGAGGAATTTAACAATCCCCTACCCCGTTGGTGGTTCTATCTGTTTATTATTACCGTTGCTTTCGGTATAGTTTATTTAATTCTATATCCAGGCTTTTCCTCATTCAAAGGTATCAAAGGTTGGACAAGTGCCAATCGCTACGAAAATGAAATGGCAGAAGCCAAAGCACAATATCAACCGATTTACAACAAATTTGCTAATAAATCTATTGAAGAAATCTCAAAAGATCCAGAAGCAAAAGTTATCGGTCAAAACCTATTCAACACTTACTGTATTCAGTGCCATGGCTCTGATGCCAAAGGTGCGATAGGTTTCCCTAATCTTACTGACAACGATTGGTTATGGGGTGGTTCTCCGGAAGAAATCGAAGAGACAATTCGTAACGGTCGTATTGGTGTAATGCAACCTTATGGGGGGTTGGATCCATTCCCACAAGATGAGGTTACTAATGTTGCACACTATGTTCTGTCTTTGAATGAAAATGAGTCATTCCGTAGCAAAGCAAATGCAGACCGTGTAGCCAAAGGTAAGATTATTTATGATCAAATCTGTTTCACCTGCCACCAAGATGACGGTAAAGGTTTACCAGGTTTAGCACCTAATTTAACCGACAACGTTTGGTTATGGGGTTCAAGTGAAAAAGACATCATGAATACCATTATGCAAGGTCATACCAATGAAATGCCTAAATGGGAAAACTTCTTGGTTGATGGTGATGACACAGCTAAATTGCGTATCTTAACTGCATACGTATGGGGCTTATCTGACCACAGCAAAGACCCTGCACCAGTTGCTACACCAGCAGAAGATACTGCAACTCCTGTCGCTGATACTGATAGCGTTGTTGTAGGTGATGATGGAGT
Organism: Neisseriaceae bacterium; assembly: GCA_017518785.1. GTDB lineage: Bacteria > Pseudomonadota > Gammaproteobacteria > Burkholderiales > Neisseriaceae > RGIG9985. The sequence goes on along the minus strand of JAFWUA010000055.1, from coordinate 569 downwards.
AGTTAAATTCTACTTCGCATCTGGTAGCCAAGATTTATCTGCTGATGCAGGTGAATCACTTGCTGCTATCCTTGCAGGTGTTGCCGAAGGTAAAAAAGTTGTAATTTCTGGTTTCCATGATGCCTCTGGTGATGTTGCACAAAATGCTGAATTAGCAAAACAACGTGCAATGTCGGTTCAAAAAACTTTGCTTGAATTAGGCATTCCAGAAGATGCAATTGAACTTAAAAAACCTGAAAGCACCGATGCCGGTAACGAAGCAGAAGCTCGCCGTGTAGAAGTTTCTTTACAGTAATTTAAGTTTAATTAACAAACTTTAAAAGCCACGTTAATTTAACGTGGCTTTTTATTATTTCAAACTTTCAAATCACTCTGCGAGACTCCTGCAAAACCCGTCATTCTGAATTTCATACAGTGAAACGGAAAAAAGTCTGCCGGAAAAAAGTCTGCCGGAAAAAAGTCTGCCGGAAAAAAGTCTGCCGGAAAAAAGTCTGCCGGAAAAAAGTCTGCCGGAAAAAAGTCTGCCGGAAATAGTCTGCCGGAAATAGTCTGCCGGAAATAGTCTGCCG
>JAFWUA010000054.1 GCA_017518785.1 Neisseriaceae bacterium | reverse complement strand
GATGTTTACGCCATTATTTGTAATTTCCCGCGTAACTGGTTGGGCTGCCCATATTATTGAACAACGTATGGACGGCAAAATTATTCGCCCATCTGCTAATTACACAGGTCCAGAAGATTTACAATTTATTCCTTTGGCAAAACGCTAAACATAAATAAGTAATAAAAAAGTCTGCCGGAAAGAATTTTTAAGTTTTCCGGCAGACTTTTTTGCTTATCTTACGACAACCAAACACTAAATTCTTCAACTGGTGCTCTGGGTGGTTTCAGAGTATTAACAATAGCATCTTTATCTTTATATCCCAATGCCATAGCACTTAACAGTAGTTCATCATCAGATGCACCCAATAGCGGCAATACTATGCTGTGATAAGCATTCCATGCGGCTTGAGCACAGGTTGCCAATCCGCGTGCATGGGCGGATAGCATGATATTTTGCATTAGCATAGCTATATCCATACGTGCACCAATTCCCATGATTTTATTTACGGTAAAAAACATGCCAATTGGTGCATCAAAAAATTGATAATTACGCAAATGTTGGGCGTGCATTTTTTCCTTATCACCTTTTTGAATACCAAGTAATCCGTATAATTCCCAACCATTTTGGCGGCGGCGGTCGATATATGGTGAAATCCATTCGACAGGATAATATGGAAAAACTTCGGTGTATGATGATTTTTTTTCTAAATTTCCGCCTTGTACGGCACGTACTGCATCACTTACGGCATTACAAATCTCATCACGTTTATTACCACTGACAACATACACTTTCCAAGGTTGAGTATTAGTGCCAGATGGAGCAAAAGATGCTGTTTGTAAAATCTCTCGCACAATTTGTAAATCTACTGCTTGCTTGGTAAATGCACGAGTCGAGCGGCGTGTACGAATAATATCGTCAATATTAGTTGGCATAATTTGTAAGCTTTCTGTATCTGATAAAAGCTTTTATTGTAGCAAATGTAAAAAAGCGTACAATTGCGGAAGTTTTGTTTTCCGGCAGACTATTAATTAATCGTAGGGAAGTTAGGTAGTTATGAAATACATATTAATATTACTCGTAATTTGTGCAGTGTTATTTGGTGTAATCTTCTATTACCAAAAAAACATTTCTAAAAATGATAATGTTCTTGTTAGAGGCAGGACAGAAGCCGTCAGAAATTACGATGAGGGAATGCCAATGCCCCAAACATGGGAAATGGCACATAGCACACCCAATGATGAACATGTACCACCGTTGGAAACCGATAGAGAACAATACGCCGAACTACCAGATTCTCCTGTACATTTAGTGGCACAAAATCCGGTTTCAACTTTCTCTATCGATGTGGATACTGGTGCATATAGCAATATTCGCCGTTTTTTAAATAGCAATCGTCTGCCACCACGTGATGCGGTGCGTTTGGAAGAATTGGTAAATTATTTTGACTATGACTACCCTAAAAGTGATAATGGCACACCTTTTTCAGTTTCAACCGAAGTATTCGATTCTCCGTTTAAGGCTGATGCCAAAATCATGAAAATCGCCTTACGTGCCAATGATTCTGATACTGATGAATTACCAGCTGCTAATTTAGTATTTTTAATTGATGTTTCCGGCAGTATGAATAATGAAAAGAAACTGCCATTAGTAAAACAAACCTTGACAATTTTAACCGAACAATTACGCGAACAAGACCGCATCGCAATTGTTACTTATTCCAGCGGTGAAAAATTAGCTCTACCATCTACTTCTGGCAAAAATAAAAGAGAAATCTTGCAAGTAATCGAATCATTAAAAGCACAAGGTGCAACTGCCGGCGAACAAGCCATTCAAATGGCATACCGAGAAGCAGAAAAATCCTATATTAAAAATGGTATTAATCGCATTATCTTGGCAACTGACAGTGATTTTAACGTAGGCATTAGCGACCGCAACGCTTTGGCAACTATGGTGGCAGAAAAACGCAAGTCAGGCATATCATTATCCGCATTAGGATATGGCACAGGCAATCTTAATGAATCGATGATGAAAAAAATCGCTATGTCAGGTAATGGCAATTTCTTCTATATTGATTCCTACCGTGAAGCTAAAAAAGTTTTAGGACGTGAATTATCCGCAACCTTAATGACTGTGGCACAAGATGTAAAACTACAAGTTGAATTTAATCCTGCCACCGTACGTGAATATCGTTTGATTGGTTATGAACATCGCCAACTTAAACGTGAAGATTTTAACAATGATAATGTTGATGCCGGTGATATTGGTGCAGGTAGCAGAGTAACTGCTTTTTATGAATTTGTGCCAGTTGGCAAAAAAGGTTGGATTGACGAAAATCGTTATACAACGCCTGTTCAATCTAATGGCAACAACAATGAATACGCTTATCTTAAACTGCGTTATAAACTGCCGGAAGAGACACAATCTAAACTATTAGAACAGCCAATTCAAATTGCAAGTCAATCTTTTGATAAGGCATCAAGTGATAGTCGTTTTGCTATGGCGGTTGTAGCTTTCGGAGAAGCTTTGCGTGGTGGGCAATATAACGGCACAATCACTTGGGACGATATTTATCAATTAGCAAAAAATAATCAACAACCAGACCCATACGGCGATAGAATGGAGTTTGTTGATTTAGTAGAATTAGCAAAAAGTTTAAGCACAAGAAAACCTGAATAAATTAAAGATTTTTAATAAGCAACACACCACGCTTTGTGAATTTCGCGTGGTGTGATTTTGATTAACTTTGGAAACAAACAATAATGAAACGTATCGTAGTTAAAGTTGGCTCACACGTATTAAGTGATGAACATCGCATCAGCGAAGAACGCATTGGCAAATTATGTCAATTATTAGCACAACTTACTCAAAAATATGAAGTTATATTAGTAAGTTCTGGGGCAATTAATGCTGGCAGAATTAAATCAAATATCGAAAAAAGTTCGGTAGTAAATCGACAAATGTTAGCTGCCATTGGACAACCATATCTAATGTCAATTTACGACAAAATCATGGAAAATCATAATATTATGACTGCCCAAGTACTTTTAACTGCATCGGATTTTGATTCACGCAAATCAACTGGTCATGCTCGTAATTTGATTGATGGATTATTATCACAAAGTATTTTGCCAATTATTAATGAAAACGATGCCACTGGAATTGCTGAAATCGTCTTTGGCGATAACGATCGATTAAGTGCTTATGCTGCTCATTTTTTCAATGCAGATTTATTGGTGATTTTAAGCGATATTGACGGCTATTACGATAAAGACCCACATAAACACCCTGATGCCAAACTTCGCCTTGAAGTAAATAATATTTCCGAAGATGAATTAAATCAAACTATGTCTGCCGGAACACAAATGGGAACAGGTGGAATTGTAACCAAGCTTAAAGCTGCTGATTTTCTAATGAAAAATAATAAACAAATGTTTTTATCCAGCGGTTTTGATTTAAGCGTTGCACATGATTATTTATTAAACAATACACAAAACGGCGGAACATTGTTTTATAAAAAATAAAACCTTTCCGGCAGACTATTTATAAACAACCATGCTTTCCTATCGACATGCTTTTCACGCAGGCAATCATGCTGATGTTTTAAAACATCTTGTCTTATTTCTTGTGCTGCGTTATTTTAATAGCAAAGACAAACCATACTGGTATATCGATACCCATGCCGGTGCGGGTTTATACTCACTACTTGATGAAAAATCACAAAAAACATCTGAATATCGAGATGGAATCCAACGTATAAAGTCTGCCGGAAAACCGTTATGCGAACCATTAGAAGCGTTTTTACAGCATTTACAACATATCTTACCAAGTGATGATTATTATGCTGGTTCGCCATATATCGCATTTCACACTGCCCAAAATGGTACTAAACATCGACTATTTGAACTACATTCCAGCGATTTTCCACTGCTACAACAATCAATTAGTAGCAAACATCTTATTGCTGAACAAATAAACGGTTTTGATGGATTGATTTCCTTGCTCCCAGTGCCATGCAGACGTGCAGTCGTGCTAATCGACCCTGCATATGAAACCAACAGCGATTACAAACAAGTACAAACTACCTTACAAAAAGCCTTAAAACGTTTTGCTACTGGTTGCTATTTAATCTGGTATCCACAATTAAACAAGATAGATAGCAAAAGTCTGCCGGAAAAACTTTGCAAAATGGCTTCACGTTATCTACACAGCACTCTAACCGTAAAACGCCCATCATCAGATGGTTTGGGTATGATGGGCAGTGGCATGGTAGTTATTAATCCGCCATATCAATTACATAATGAATTACAAATAGCATTACCACAATTAACCGAACTTTTGGCACAAGATTCATCTGCCAATTACAAAATAGATATATTGGCATCGTAATAAAGTCTGCCGAAAAACGATGTTTGTTTGATACGAAGTATCAAACTTTTGATAAACGGAGTTTATCAAAAAAGATTGCGAAGCAATCAGGCAGAAGTTTCTGCGAGCGTATGCGAAGCTAAAACGATGTTTGTTTGATACGAAGTATCAAACTTTTGATAAACGAAGTTTATCAAAAAAGATTGCGAAGCAATCAGGCAGAAATTTCTGCGAGCGTATGCGAAGCTAAAACGATGTTTGTTTGATACGAAGTATCAAACTTTTGATAAACGGAGTTTATCAAAAAAGATTGCGAAGCAATCAGGCAGAAATTTCTGCGAGCGTATGCGAAGCTAAAACGATGTTAATCACCTTTCCGGCAGACTGAAACCTGTACAAAACTCGTCATTCGTAACATTGTGATACTCCTGCAAAACTCGTCATTCTGAATTTCACGAAGTGAAATGAAGAATCTAACTTATTGTTTATAAAGAGTCTTCGTTACGCCCAGAATGACGAGTTTTGCAGGAGTCTCAAATAGTAGTTTTTGCAAGAGTTTCGAAAAATTGGTTTTGCAAAGGTTTCATACTTTATTCAATAGTTTGTTATACAATTATCGGCTTAATTTTTTAAGGCTTAAAAATATATGAAAAAACGCGTTTTAACAGGCGTTACCACAACGGGTACGCCGCATTTAGGTAATTTTGTGGGGGCGATTCGTCCTGCAATTCTCGCTTCTCAAAGCGACAATGTGCAATCGTTTTTCTTTCTTGCCGACTATCACGGCTTGATTAAATGCAAAGACCCCGAGCAAATTCATGCTTCCACTTTGGCTGTGGCTGCCACTTGGTTAGCCTGCGGTTTGGATTATGAAAAAACTTTCTTTTATCGTC
>JAFWUA010000053.1 GCA_017518785.1 Neisseriaceae bacterium | reverse complement strand
TTTTCCCAGACGGCAAACGCATTATTTTGTTAGCCGAAGGCAGACTGGTCAATTTAGGCTGTGCCACAGGACACCCCAGTTTTGTGATGAGCAACAGTTTTACCAATCAAGTGTTGGCACAAATTGAGTTATTTACGCGTACCGCGGAATATCAAAAACAAGTGTATATTCTGCCCAAACACTTGGACGAAATGGTTGCACGACTGCATTTAGACCGTATCGGAGCAAAATTAACCGAACTCACAGACGAACAAGCCGCCTATATCGGCGTGCCAAAACAAGGGCCATATAAGCCTGAACATTATCGGTATTAAATAGAGACTGCAAAACTCGATTTTTTCTATTACTCGTCATTTTGAGCGTAGCGAAGAATCTTTATAAACAATAAGTTAGATTCTTCATTTCACTTCGTGAAATTCATAATGACGAGTTTTGCAGGAGTCTCAAATAGAGTGTGGCAGAAACTCATCTAATACTTTCTAAAAATATAATAAAAAGTCTGCCGGAAAAATTAAATAAATCTTCCGGCAGACTTTATATTTATATAACTTATTGATTTTATTGTTTCCGGCAGACTTTATAAATACTTTTTGCTATCTGTTATAATATCGCTCTTTTTTTATAGGTTAATAAATAATGTGGTTTAAACAACTTAAATTTTTTGTTATCGATCCTAAACAAATCCCTGATACGCAAACTTTATCAGAAGCACTATCAGAGCATTCATTTACTCCCATTGAGGGTTTAATGAAAATCAGTGAGGGTTTTGAATTTGCAACATCGTTTAATGAAGATTTTGTATTTTCAGTAGATGGTTCGGATAGTATTTGTCTAAAAAAAGAAGAACGAATTTTACCTGCAAGTGCGATTAATGAACTTGTGGCAGAGAAAATAAAAGAAATCGAAAATAAACAAGCACGTTCAGTAGGACGCAAAGAACGCCAACAAATCAAAGACGATGTAATAGATGATTTAATCCCACGTGCTCTTTCCAAAACTGCATACACACACTTAATTTTTGCACGTAAACATGGATTTATCTTGGTGGATCGTGCCAATGCTAATCAAGCAGAAAATGTTCTATCACATCTACGTGAATCTTTGGGAAGCTTAAATGCACGTACCATAGACACCGTAGAATCACCAACTTCTCTAATGACACAATGGTTGTTAGATGGCGTTGCAGATGGCAGTTTTGAATTAGACCAATTTTGCGAATTAAAATCAGAAAATGGACAAGTATCTACCGTACGCATTAGCGGTCAAGATTTAAGTTCAGATGAAGTTATACAGCATGTAAAAAATGGTAAAAACGTTACCCAGTTAGGATTAATCTGGCAGGATAAAATCTCATTTGTTTTATCCCATGATTTTAGTTTGAAAAAAATTCGCTTCTTGGACATTTTGCAGGAAGATGCTGATGAAAGCGATGATTTGCCATCATTAACCGCATCTATACAACTATTAATGAGCGAAAATCTATGTGTAATGTTAAAGGAACTAATTGAACATTTAGGTGGACTAACCGGCAAATAAATTATTGACGATTATCATGAAACAACGCACATTAAAACATAAAGTTCAAGCAGTTGGAGTTGGACTACATTCTGGTGAAAGAGTTAATTTACATATATCCCCTGCTCCTGAAAATCAGGGGATAGTGTTTCGCCGTAGCGATTTATCACAAGATAAAGCTCGTCCAATCACTCTTACTCCAGATTTAATAAATGATACACGTCTATCTTCCACCATTGTTACCACTGATGGAATACGAATCGGTACTATTGAACATCTAATGTCTGCCCTATGTGCTTTGGGAATTGACAACGCGTTAATTGAATTGGACGCACCAGAAGTTCCGATTATGGACGGTTCCAGTCTGCCATTTATCTATCTATTGGAAGATGCAGAGATTATTGATCAACAAGCAGAAAAACAATTTTTGCAAGTATTAAAAACCGTAGAAATTATTGAAAAAGATAAATATGTACGTCTAACGCCATACAATGGTTTTAAAGTAACTTTGGGAATTGATTTTGATCACCCTGTATTTCATCGTTCTAAACAAAAAATGACTATCGATTTTGCTTGTAAATCATATATAGAAGAAATTTCACGAGCACGCACGTTTGGATTTATGCAGGAAGTAGAACTAATGCGTGTTCATAATTTAGGATTGGGTGGTAATTTGAGTAATGCAATCGTAATTGATGATATGGAAATCTTAAATCCTGAGGGATTGCGTTACGAAGATGAATTTGTGCGTCATAAAATTTTAGATGCAATTGGAGATTTATACGTAGCAGGGCATCAGATTATTGGCAATTTCGAAGGTTATAAATCAGGACACGCCATCAATAACCAATTGTTACGTAATCTACTAAATGATGAAACCGCATATAAATGGGTAACTTTTCCTGATAACGAAAACCTTCCACTATCATTTCACGCTTTGCCAAAAGTGGCATAGTTGTGTAGAATCCCAAAATAACAAGCCGAAATAGCTCAGTCGGTAGAGCAACTGATTCGTAACCAGTAGGTCGGAGGTTCGATTCCTCTTTTCGGCACCAATTGATAAAAGACAGTGTAAATTAACACTGTCTTTTTATTCTAATAGATTATTGAATATATTAATAAATATTTTTTCCGGCAGACTTTAAAGAAAACTTTGCCAAACAATGTGATTGTTTTTGTAAGAATAATTTTAATCGAAGATAACGGTTTTAATGTTTTTAAGTCTGCCGGAAAGCTTGTTAAACATTTTCCGGCAGACTTTATAATATTAGTCTGAAACCTGAGCGGAAGCGAAGAATCTTTTATAAAACAATCAGTTAAGATTATTCATTTTCCTACGGAAAACTCAAAATGACGGATTTTGCAAAGATTTCAGTCTATTGAATAACAAAAGACATCAAGGCAATTAGATGCAAGTAAAGCAAACCAATGCTTGATGTATTTTGCTATAAATCAATTATTAATTAAAAATATATCAAATTAATTAGCATTTACAAGGCGGTTTTCTTTCCAAATGCCACGTTGAGGTGTTCCTTTTTTAGGTATAAAGGTTCCTTGTCCTTGTAATTTACCATTAACAAATTGTCCTTCGTAACGACTACCATTTGCCCAAGTGTATACTCCTTGTCCGGTGCGTTCTCCGTCTTTAAACGTACCTTGATAGCGATCTCCGGTTTTCCATGTTTTAACCCCCTGACCATTGGGATAACCATTTACCCAATTGCCTTCATAACGTGCACCTTTATCCACGTATAGAGCAGAACCATGTCCATTGGGGCGACCATTTTGAGCCATTCCATTGTATTCCCCAATTAATCGTCCGTTTTTGTATAGTTTGCCACTTCCTTGCCCATGTGCATAGCCGTTTTGACAACCACCATTCCAAGTTGCAGAAAATCCAGCAACATGTGGAATACGTACTTTACATTCTGCTTCTTCGGCGTTGGCAAACATAAAAGAAAAGCTGAATGTAGCTAATAGAACTATTTTGGAAAGATTCATTATTATTTTCCTCATAAAATAGGTAAAAAAAACCATCGGTATAAAGGGAGAAAATACCGACGGCTAATACATTGCAGGGAAAACGTCTTACTCACTACTACATAGATGCCTCTTATTGAGACACTACGTTTGACATGGAGTTTTCCCAAAAGTTCCAAATAAAGTAAAATTTTTTATAATTTATTGAAACTAAACGTAATTTAATCTATTTGTCGGCGAATGGCAGTAGGAATTTCAAAACTATCCAAAGTTGCTTGATCGCGGAAACTTTCTGCTGTTAATGCACCACGTGCACGTCCAGAACGTCCTGATTGAGCTACACTGTCAATATTAAAGCCCATATTATTGTTAGGATTGTTGGATAGATGTTCTATTGGATTGTTGCGGCGAATAATTCCAGCAAGATTGTTGTTACGTTGAGAACTTTCTTGTAATCCAGTAGCAACAAGGGTTACGCGGATAGTGTTTGCGTCCATAGTTGCATCTTCTGCGGTACCGAATTTAAGCTCTGCATCGTTGTCGGCGTATTTGCTGATAATACTCATAACTTCTCGGTATTCCGACATTTTCAAGCAACCAGGTGCAGTGGTGATATTCACTAAAACGCCACGTGCACCGTCCAAACTAATGTCATCTAATAATGGGCTGGAAATTGCTTGCTCAGTTGCATGACGTGCCCTATCTTCGCCACTTGCCATAGCCGAACCCATCATGGCAACGCCGGTAATACCCATAACAGTTTGCACATCTGCAAAGTCCAAATTAATCAAACCAGGACAAGTTACGATTTCGGCAATGCCTGTTACGGCAGAACACAATACATCATCAGCTGCTTTGAAAGCATCACGCAAAGTTACATCATCACCCAAAACGGTTAACAACTTATCATTGGGAATGACGATAAGTGAATCTACATGATCTTTTAGAATTTCCAAACCCTCTTGGGCAACGCGAATACGTTTGCCTTCATGAGAGAACGGACGTGTTACCACTGCCACAGTTAGAATGCCCATTTTTTTAGCAATTTCTGCAATTACTGGTGCAGCACCAGTGCCAGTCCCCCCCCCCATGCCGGTGGTGATAAATACCATGTTTGCACCAGTTAATGCGTTTGCAATAGCTTCATGTGCTTCTTCTGCCGCTTTGCGTCCGGTTTCAGGATTAGCTCCTGCACCTAAACCACGTGTAAGTTTTGCACCTAATTGCAGACAATTGGCAGCTTTGTTCATACTCAAAGAAAGTGCATCAGTATTAGCACTGATGAACTCTACACCCGAAAGGGAACTATCAATCATATTATTGATGGCGTTACAGCCACCACCGCCTACACCGATTACTTTGATTACCGCTTGTTGTACCGGTTTATTATCGGTTGCCGTGTCTGTGTTGAAAACTAATTCAGCCATATTTTCTATGCTCCTCATCGGGATATTTATCTTTAAAAATGAAAGAATTTGCCATTATACACTTATCAATCAAGATAGTGAAAATAAAAGTGTTACTTTTTGCAGTGTATCAAGCGGTTCGTTTATTGTTTAGGTATTGTGCGGCAGCAATAATGCTTTCTGGTACCAACTGTGGTCCGCGATAGATGAGACCTGTATAAAGTTGTACAGCTTGTGCTCCATTGTTTAATTTTTCCACAACATCACTACCATTCATAATCCCTCCAACTCCGATAATGGGAATTGTTTTTTGTTGATTATCATTAAGATGACTTGTGAGTAATTTTAAAACTGTGTTGGATTTTTCAATTAGAGGTCTGCCGGAAAGTCCTCCATTTTCATTGGAGAATTTATGCTCTCCCAATGATGATTTATCTATGGTGGTATTTGTAGCAATTACCCCATCTATATCATGCTGACGAATTGCATTTGACATGGAGATAATTTGGGTTTCATCTACATCTGGTGCAATTTTTACTGCTAATGGTACATATTTTTCGAATCTTTCGGACAATTCTTTTTGACGTTTTTTTAATTTACTCAATAAGTTGTTGAGTTCATATTCACCTTGCAAGGAGCGTAAGTTTTGGGTGTTGGGAGACGAGATATTAATAGTTATATACGATGCAAAGTTATACGCTCTATCCAAACAGTACAAATAATCATCTGTTGCATTTTCGATTGGAGTAGTTGCATTTTTACCAATATTGATACCTAATATGCCATCATATTTAGCTTTTTTAACATTATTAACTAAATAATCTATACCTTGATTGTTAAATCCCATTCTATTTAGAATAGCTTGATGTTTAGGGATACGAAATAGGCGCGGTTTAGGGTTTCCGGCTTGTGGTTTAGGAGTAACCGTGCCGATTTCGATAAAACCAAATCCCAATGCAGATAGTGCGTCAATATAATCTCCATTTTTATCCAAGCCAGCAGCCAAGCCAATTGGATTGGGAATTGGTAATCCCATTAGGGAACTTGGTACCTTAACAATAGAAGTAGGAAATGGGTCAAAATGCAGACGGTGTAAAAATTTCAAACCATTCAAAGCTGCAATATGAGAACGCTCTGCGTCCATAGCAAATAAAATCTTTTGTAAAAGATGGTAAGTCATAAATGTCTTTCAAAATCAATATATTGATAGTCTGCCGGAACGTGTTGTTTATAAAACTACAGCACTAATTATAATATGAACAAAGCGTGTATTATATTTCCTTTCCGGCAGACTATAAATTAATTATTTACGCAAGCCAAATAGTGCAGAACCAATTCGAATATGAGTTGCACCATATTCTATTGCTAATTTCCAGTCGTTAGACATTCCCATAGAAAGAGTATCTATTAGGAAATCCTCGTTAATCATCTGATTAAATAAATCTTGCATTTTTTGCATTTGACTTCGCACTGTGATTTCATCAGCATTGGCAGTAATACACATTAGACCACGCAAATTAAGTTGTGGTAAGTTTTGCACATATTTTGCGAAATCTATCACTTCATCGAGGGAAATGCCGTGTTTTTGCGTTTCACCAGAAATGTTCACTTCGATGCATACATTAAGTTTTGGTAAATGCACTGGACGAGCTTGCGATAAGCGTTCAGCTATTTTGATGCGAGACAAAGTATGTACCCAATCTGCATTTTCTGCGACTATGCGAGTTTTATTTGATTGAATATCTCCAATGATGTGCCAAACAATATCTTCCGGCAGAGTAGGATATTTTTCACACCATTCTTGAATATAATTCTCACCAAAGTTGCGTTGTCCCAAGTCATACAGTGTTTTAATATCGCTTGCAGGGAATGTTTTACTTACAGCGATTAAGTTAACGTTTTGTTTGGCGTTATTGAAAGTACTCACGGTATTTTGAATTGCATTTTGCAATTTGTCATAACGTTTTTGTAATGAGTCACTCATGATGGATTCCTGATAAAAAAGAAACAATTTTTAGTGATTTTTAATAGTTTATTGCCTCGTATATTGCACATAACAGGTAGCTACATGGTAATATCCCAAAATTAGTTTATTTATAAATTTTTCAATCGATAAAAAACTGGGGTTGTATTATGCATATTACTGACCTATTGGCGTTTGCAGTACAAAATAAAGCGTCTGACTTACATATTAGTACCGGTATTCCACCAATGATTCGTGTTCATGGTGAAATGCGTCGCATTAACTTGCCAGCAACTACTTCCGAAGATACCTTCGGTATGATTACCGATATTATGAATGATACTCAACGTAAACTGTATCAACAAAACTTGGAAACTGACTTTTCATTTGAATTGCCAAATGTAGCACGTTTCCGGGTGAATGCGTTTAATATCAATCGTGGTCCTGCGGCGGTGTTTCGTACTATTCCTACCGAAGTTCTAACTTTGGCACAGTTGGATACGCCCAATGTATTTAAGGATATTTGCCAAGCACCACGTGGTTTAGTGTTAGTTACAGGACCAACCGGTTCTGGTAAATCTACCACATTAGCAGCAATGATCGATTATATCAATGATGTAAATCCGTGCCACGTTTTGACTATTGAAGACCCAATCGAGTTTGTACATCAACCTAAAAAAGCTCTGATTAACCAACGTGAATTGCATGAACACACCCATAGTTTCGAAAATGCTCTACGTTCAGCCTTACGTGAAGACCCTGATGTGATTCTGGTGGGGGAAATGCGGGATATTGAAACCATTCGTTTGGCATTAACCGCAGCTGAAACCGGTCACTTGGTATTTGGTACCTTGCACACCACTGGTGCTGCTAAAACAGTTGATCGGGTGGTGGATGTATTCCCAGCCGGTGAAAAAGATATGATTCGTACCATGTTGTCAGAATCTTTGCGTGCGGTAATTTCTCAAACCTTGTTAAAACGTAAAGACCAGATGGGACGTTGTGCGGCGTTTGAAATCATGATTTCTACTCCTGCTATTCGTAACTTAATTCGTGAAAATAAAATTTCACAAATGGGTTCTATGATTAAAACTGGTCAGGCATACGGCATGCAGACTTTGGATCAAGCATTAAATGCTTTGGTAAAACGTGGCTTAATTGATGTTCAAACAGCACGTACTAAAGCATCTAATGCACAAAATATTGGTTAATTTATCTAAATAGGGAGATTAGACATGAAGAAAGAAAGTGTCGTTGACGTATCCATGCAAAAAGTTCAGTTAAATTCTGCTACTACACAGCAGATGATAACTGATTTTACCGATGAAACCTTGCGTAATGCAGGTTCTATTTGTAAGGGTAACCCTCATTTGCAAAGAGCGTATCAGACCTTATACAAAATCATGAAATATGCAGCTGAAAATGGTGCATCAGATATTTTTATTGCACCGGAGTTCCCACCTGCGGTGAAAATCAACGGTACATTGATTCCTATTTCTGATAAAGCTTTTTCACAAGAAAATGCACGCGACATTGTTTATTCAACCATGTCTGAACGCATGATTCATCAGTTTGAAAAAGATTTGGAATTAAACTACTCACATCGTGCTAATGACGCAGTACGTTTTCGTGTAAATGCCTATCATGAACAAGGTCGTGTAGGTTTGGTAATGCGTACTATTAGTACGGAAATTGCCACTTTGGACGAATTGGAATTGCCACAAGTGTTAAAAACATTGGCAATGAAACGTCGTGGTTTGATTATTGTGGTGGGTGCAACTGGTTCTGGTAAATCAACTTCTTTGGCTGCGATGGTGGATTATCGTAATTCTCGTCAATCGGGTCATATTATTACCATTGAGGATCCAATTGAGTTTGTGCATCGTCATAAAAAATCGATTGTTACTCAACGTGAAATTGGTATTGACACCGCAAACTGGCACGAAGCTTTGAAGAGTGCGATGCGTGAAGCACCAGATGTGGTGATTGTTGGTGAAGTACGTGATCAAACGGCGATGAGTCATGCGATGGAATTATCACAAACAGGGCACTTGTGTATGTGTACCTTGCACGCTACCAACTCTAATCAAGCTATTGAACGTGCTATTAACTTCTACGATGAAATGCGTCATGCTCAAATCTTTATGGATTTATCTATGGACTTGGCAGCGATTGTGTCGCAACGTTTAATTCGCCGTAAAGACGGTTCTGGTCGTGTGTGTGCTATGGAAGTGATGTTAAACACTCCTGCGGTGGCTGACTTAATTATGAAAGGTGATATTGCTGGCATTAAAGACATTATGGAGCGTTCTGATGATGAGGGTATGCAAACCTTTGATGAGCACTTGTTTGAATTATACAAAGAAGATGTCATCAGCTATGATGAAGCCATTATGAATGCTAATTCGGCTAATAACTTGCGTCTGCAAATCAAACTTTACGAAGAAGGCTTGCAGGCTGATGCTCGTAATAAGCGTATTCAAAATATGGATTTGATGTAAATTTCAATCTATTGGACTGTATAGAAACTCTTTCTATACAGTCCAAAATTGTTTTAAAATGACACCCTTTAATTTTTCATTCATATCAAGTTTTAAGGATAAAGACAAATATGGCTTTTCTACAAGGTAAGAAAATACTGATTACAGGCATGATTTCTGAACGCTCGATTGCGTATGGAATTGCCAAAGCTTGTCATGCACAAGGGGCAGAATTGGCTTTTACTTATGTTGTCGATAAATTAGAAGAACGCATTCGCAAGATGGCAAAAGAATTTGGTTCAGAAATTGTTTTGCGTTGTGATGTGCAAAGTGATGATGACATCAATAATTTATTCGTCCAATTAGGCAAAGAATGGGACGGTTTGGACGGTTTAGTTCATGCTATTGCCTTTGCACCAAAAGAAGCTTTGGACGGAAATTTTTTGGATAATTTCTCACGCGAAGCTTTCCGCATTTCACAAGATGTATCGGCATATAGCTTTCCTGCATTAGCCAAAGCAGCACGTGAAATGATGATAGGACGTAAAGCATCTTTATTAGCATTGAGTTATTTGGGGGCGGTACGTGCTATTCCTCACTACAATGTAATGGGTTTGGCAAAAGCATCTTTGGAAGCTTCGGTTCGTTATACTGCATCTGCTTTGGGGCGTTCTGGTATTCGTTGTAATGCTATTTCGGCAGGTCCGGTGAAAACTATTGCAGCATCAGGCATTGCTGATTTTAATAAGCTATTAAAATACGCCGCAGACAATAATGCTTTGGGACGCAATGTAACTACTGAAGAAATTGGAAATGCAGCAGCATTTTTATTATCTGATTTAGCATCTGGTATCACCGGTGAAATTACTTATGTTGACTGTGGTTACAGTATCAATGCTTTGGGGGCTGCTGACGAATAAAAGCTTTTAATTTTGATTGATTAAAGTTTTCCGGCAGACTTAAATTTAAAAACAGTCTGCCGGAAATTTTTTATATAGATATTAGGCGTAAAGGACAAAAAAGGTGCTACTTTGATAACTTACAAAAAAATACTGCTAATAGGATATGATTTATTTATTCCGATTTTTGCTGACAAACATCGTGATGAATTTCTTAGTAAAGTCAAGAACAGAGCGGCTTCGCCGTGCCTTTCGGCATTCTTGACTTTACTAAAAAACTCATCTAATTTAATCAGCAAGCAAAAATCGCAATAAATAAACAAAAACGGTTTTTAACACTCAAGACCTTTGAAACCTGAAAAGACAATATAAATAAGGCTTTCAGAGATTTTTAGCACCTTTTTTGTCCTTTACGCCCAAATTTCATATCTATGATCCATTAGTATTGGATTTAGATGGCGATGGAATTGAATTGCTAAAAGCTAATGGTTGGAATGGGGTTCAATTTGACTATAATGGCGATGGCATTAAATCGTCTACTGGTTGGGTTAAATCCGATGATGGATTATTAGTATGGGATAGAAATGGTGACGGCATAATTAATAATGGTAGTGAAATCTTTGGCGAGGATATGTTTCCGCAAAAGAAATCAATAATTCCTGCTGATATGTCTAATACAGGTGGTGGCTCTAATTCCTCATCAGATGGTGGAGTGTCTGTATCTGGTATTCCATCTAATCCTCAACCAATAGTAGAAAAC
>JAFWUA010000052.1 GCA_017518785.1 Neisseriaceae bacterium | reverse complement strand
CGGCGTGGAAACTCGCTCCTGTGATTGCCGCAGGCGATACTTCTGTGTTCAAACCGTCTTCCGAAACTTCTTTGAGCGTTTTGGAATTGATGAAGTTAATCCAAAAAGTACTGCCCAAAGGCATTGTCAATGTGGTTACAGGCAAAGGCTCGACCACAGGCGAATTTGTGCGTACGCATAAGGGGTTAGATAAATTAGCATTCACAGGCTCAACCGAAATCGGTCGTTCGATTGCACTGGCTGCGGCAGAAAAAATCATCCCTGCCACACTCGAATTAGGTGGCAAGAGTGCCAATATCATCTTTGAAGATGCTGACTTTGATAAAGCGATTGACGGCGTGCAGTTAGGCATTTTGTTTAATCAAGGACAAGTATGCTGTGCGGGCAGTCGTATTTTCGTGCAAGATAGCATTTACGACAAGTTTGTCAAAGCGATTGTCGCCAAATTCAAGAAAATCAAAGTCGGCGACCCGATGAATCCCGAGACACAAATGGGTTCGCAAATCAACAAAAAACAAGCCGACAAGATTTTGAACTATGTGGAAATCGGCAAAAAAGAAGGAGCCAAAGTGTTGGTAGGCGGCAAACGAGCCAAAGCAGGAGACGCATTTGTTGAACCTACTTTGTTGGAAGTTTCCAGCAATTCCTGCACGGTTGCCCAAGAAGAAATCTTCGGTCCTGTGGGTGCGGTGATTAAATTCAAAGACGAAGCCGAGTTGATTAAAATGGTCAATGACAGCGAATACGGCTTGGGCGGCGGCGTTTTCACCAACGACATCACGCGTGCCTTGCGGGTTTCTCGCCTAATGGAAACAGGCAGGGTGTGGATTAACACCTACAACCAAATCCCCGCAGGTTGCCCATTCGGCGGCTACAAAGCCAGCGGCATCGGTCGCGAAACGCATAAGATGATTTTGGAACACTATTCCCAAATCAAAAACTTGGTGATTGACTTAAAAGGCAAAGAAAGCGGTTTCTATCCGCAATAAGTATTTGTTTTTGTTGATTATAAACGCCGTTGTAATGACGGCGTTTTTTGTTGTTATTAAAATTTTCCGGCAGACTTAAAAACAATCTTACTTAAATTTCATTAGATAATAAAAAAACGCTATCAATCAATAGCGTTTATTATTTATGTTTGGCGGAGAATGAGGGATTCGAACCCTCGATACAAGTTTTAGCTCGTATGCTCCCTTAGCAGGGGAGTGCCTTCGACCACTCGGCCAATTCTCCGACACTCAACAAAGAAGCGTGATTCTATCGTAATTAATCTATTTTAGTCAAGATATAAAAATAATGGGTGGGTGTGCACACCGTGTGTTTCAAGTTTAACGGAGATGTTATAACGAAACTGAATTTTTCAAGTAGTGGAAGAAAGGAGTGGAAACCACTACTTTAACAATCACACGGTGCACACATAATTTGTTAATTGCAAAATTATTTGGCTGTAATTTTGTCAAATTTAGCTTGTAATTCTTCTGGCGATTCCACACGATTAGGGTCTGGAATAATGCAATCCACTGGGCAAACCATTTGACATTGTGGTTCATCATGATGACCTACGCATTGTGTACAAAGGTCTGGATTAATTTCGTAAATTTCATCACCTTGCGAAATTGCGTTGTTAGGACATTCTGGTTCGCACACATCGCAGTTAATACATTCATCACCAATTAAAAGTGCCATTTGTGTTTCCTTATAAAAGTTTTAAGTTTATTGTCATTTAACGTATGAAAGCCAGCTCTCGTATTTGCTATTGCGACCTTGCACAATATCAAAATAACGTGATTGAATTTCGCAAGTTATATCACCGCGTTCGCCTTTGCCGATGATACGACCATCAACTTCTCGAATTGGAGTAACTTCGGCAGCGGTGCCTGTGAAGAAGATTTCGTCGGCAATATATAATTCATCACGAGTCAGACGTTTTTCTATTACTTCCAAATTCATATCTTTGGCAATGGTAATCACAGTATCACGTGTAATACCTTCTAATGCAACAGTTAAATCTGGTGTATATAATTTACCGTTACGCACGATAAAGATATTTTCGCCAGAACCTTCTGCTACATACCCTTGTGCATCTAACAAAATAGCTTCGTCATATCCTTCGCGAGTGGCTTCGGTATTAGCCATAATGGAATTTAGATAGTTACCATTGGCTTTGGCTTTGCACATAGTGATATTGACATGATGACGAGTGAAAGTGGAGATTTTAGTGCGAATGCCTTTTTTCATACCTTCTTCGCCTAAATAAGCACCCCAAGCCCATGCGGCTAAAATTACATTAACATCATCAACCATTGGAGCCACACCCAATTTGCCAGAACCATAATACGCCATTGGACGGAAATAACATGATTTAAGATTGTTAGCTTTAACCACATCAAAATGAGCCTGATTAATTTGTTCAGGCGTAAATGGAATTTTCATACCAACAATTTTGGCAGAATTAAAAAAGCGTTTGGTATGGTCTTCCATACGGAAAACAGCTACACCATTAGATGTTTCGTATGCACGCACACCTTCAAAAACGCCCATACCATAATGTAGAGTATGAGTTAATACGTGAGTTTGTGCATCACGCCAATTAAGCAATTCACCATTTTTCCAAATAAAACCATCGCGATCAGACATTGACATTGTTTAACTCCTTAATATTTAATGATATTTAAAAATTATTACTACTTAAAAGATATTGTGTTTAAGCAAAATTTGTGCGAGATTATACTCCAATTCAGATGGATTGAGTCATTCAATAGTAATAGGAAATTAAAGTTAAATCGGATAGAATCACGGATTGAAACCTTTGCAAAACCCACTTTTTCGTATTCGTCATTCTGAACTTTGTTGCGAATCTTTTTACTTAACAAGCAATTGGATTCTTCCATTTCGCTTCGCTCAATGTTACGAATGATGAGTTTTGCAAATGTTTAAGATTAACAATAATTACTTATGGAAGAAGCCGACTATGAGAATATTCTATTGGATAATTAAAATTTTGATATTGTGTGTATTGTTTTTCTTTTCGGTGCAAAACATGCACAGTGTTAAATTTAATATATTTGCAGAACATGGAATCTCTTTGCCGTTAGTAATATTGATGCTAATTTCTCTGACTGTTGGAGCTATATTAGGTGTGTTTGCAATGTTGGGAAGAGTGTTATCCTTGCGTAGCGAGGTCAACTCCTTGAAGCGTGCCAAGAAAAAAGCGGAGAAAATTGCTGGTAAATTAGAAGAAAGCATTTCTTCAAAAGATAATGAATAATTAATGTTGTATGGATAATTTTTATATTTTTTTATCGTTAGTTTTATTGTTATTGCCGTTGTTTTTTGCCTTTGGTTGGTTTGCGGCACGTATTGATCTGAAAACATTGATTAAACATGCAAAATCTGTTCCTGATGGTTTATATAAAGCAATCGATGCTTTGATTGACCGCAAAACATCTATTGCTGCACAAGAGCTTAACGAAGTAGTCGAACAAAACAAATTAGATAATTCAAGTAACGTAACCAAATATGCATTGGTATTAAGTTTGGGACGTTTGTACAGACAACGCGGGGAAAATAACAAGGCTATTTTGTTACATCAGCGTCTTCTAAATGAACCTGATTTAAATGAAGAACAATATCATCGTTTGCAATTTGAATTAGGAAAGGATTTCCAAAGTGCAGGTTTAGTGGATAGGGCAGAACGTGAGTTTGAGCAATTGTCTGAAACCACAATGGCAAAAGATGCTAATGAACTTTTGTTATATATCTATCAACAAGACCGCGATTGGCAAAAAGCTATTAACACTGCCGGAAAGCTATCACACGACGCTACAACATACCAATTTGAAATTGCACAGTTTTATTGTGAATTAGCTCAAGCAGCCCTGTTTCGTTCCGATGAAAATTCAGCAATTGATTATATTCAATCGGCATTAAATGCCAATCGTAAATGTACTCGTGCCAATATGTTGTTAGGAGATGTTGCGGTTAAACAAGGTCGTTTTCAAGATGCGATTGATGCCTACTTAAAAATCGAACAACAAAATCACGAATATTTAGGAATGGTAGGAGAACGAATTTATGATGCTTTTGCATCTTTGGGGCAGATGCACAAAGGTTTAGATGTATTGATTGGATATATTAAAACATTTCCACAGTTAGACTTATTATCGATTATTTACGATAAATCGCTCGCACTTTATGGAGAAGAACACGCTATGGAAACTCTGTTGGAATTGGTGCGAGCAACCCCCAATCTTACTGGAATTTACCAATTGTTAGGAGTGAAAATTACCAATATAAATCCGCTATGGCGTGCAGATACCGATATGATGCGTAACGTGATTGGGCGACATGTGCAAAAAACAGTAATGTATCGTTGTCGTCAGTGTCATTTTAAGTCACAAGTGTTTTTTTGGCATTGTCCCGCATGTAATCGTTGGGAAACGTTTACTCCGAACAGAATTGAAACTTAATCTTCGATAAATAGGGCAAAAAATGCACCAAGCATTTCGAGATTGGACAATAAATAGTGCAAGTGGATTAGAACTAACTAATCGCGAATTGGCATTCTTTGATGATTCCATGCGTTATTTATACGCACATGATGCTGTGCAATTGGATATGCCAATCTGGAATATCTTGGATAAAATGCCGTTAAAACGCTCCATGATTGTTGGTAGTGAGGGGTGTGATGTTATATGCGACATGTGTTATCTACCCTTTGCGTCAGACAGTATGGATTTGGTTTGTATGCCGCATACTTTGGAATTTGGTGATCATCCTCGCCATATTTTACGAGAAGTACATCGCATTATCCGTCCGGAAGGTCGTCTTATTTTTACCACGTTTAATCCATATAGTGCATGGTTTTTTTCTTCACTTTGGGGAAAAGTATTGCCACCAAGAAGACAATGTATTCGTCTCAATCGTCTTAAAGAATGGTTGGAATTATTAGGATTTGAGATTACAGCCGGCAAATTAATGATTTACACTCCTGCATTACGTCGTCAAAATTGGCTTAATAAAATGCAAATTTTTCATGCGGTTGGAGACCGTTGGTTTCCGCAAACAGCCGTAGTTTATGGTTTGTCTGCAATTAAAAGAGTACACCTTTTGCGTCCTAATCCATCGTGGAAAATTGTGCCTGAATATGCTACTGCCCCTACATTTGCATCAGCTAAAATATCTACAAAAAATAGTTTGCCGGAATGAGTTAGTTTTAAAGTAAATGTAGTCGCTAAAAGATTGATTAACCTTGATAGAGTGTTAAAATAGGCTTTCCGGCAGAGTATAATTTTATTAAAAAATTGGAATTGCAAATGATTTCTACTCGATTAGAAGTAACACTTAAACGAGCTTATGCAGCTGCACATTTGCAGAAATGTCGTTTTGTAACCACTGAACATCTTCTATTAGCTCTAATAGAAGACGAAGATTTGCGTCCATTGTTTGTACTGTTAAATGCTGATATAAAAGCATTGACCAATGATTTGCGAGTTATCATTCACGACTTACCGATTATTGATGAAGAAAATGTACAAACCAATCCTACCCCTGAATTTCAAGAAATTCTGCGTTATGCCGTGTTAATTGCACGCAGTAGAAGTATTCAAGCTGCTAATAGTATTGATGTATTAATTGCTATTTTAGATAAAAAAACACCTAAATCAACACAATTATTGGAAAAATATGGAATTACCATTGATAATGTAAAAAAAATTATATCTGCTAAAAAAGCATCTATAAAAAATAATGAAAAAGATACTTCAACTAAAAATGAAGCAACATCACAATTAGAAGTATTAGCTAAATTTACTGTAAATTTAACCAAACAAGCACAAAATAATCGATTAGATCCGCTAATTGGTAGAGAAATAGAAATCAAACGCATAATTCAAATCTTGTGTCGCCGTCAAAAAAATAATCCGTTATTGGTTGGTGAAGCTGGTGTTGGTAAAACAGCATTAGTAGAAGGATTAGCACAACTTATAGTTGAAAAAAAAGTACCTGATTTACTTCAATCAGCACAAATTTTTTCTTTGGATATGGCAGCTCTATTAGCTGGTGCGAAATATCGTGGTGATTTTGAATCAAGAGTAAAAACGGTAATAAATTCACTAATTAACATACCCAATGCCATACTTTTTATTGATGAAATTCACACAATTATAGGAGCTGGTAGTACTAATAACAGTAATGTTGATGCTTCTAATTTACTGAAACCAGCTTTGGCAAAAGGACAATTGCGTTGTATAGGAGCAACTACATATCGAGAATATCGTTCTATTTTCGATAGAGACCATGCCTTGAATCGCCGTTTTCAAAAAATAGATATTGGCGAACCTGATATTAATGCAAGTATCGAAATATTAAAAGGATTGCGTCCATTATTAGAAAAACATCATAATGTTCAATATAAAGATGATGCCTTAAATGCGGCAGTAGAACTTTCACAAAGACATCTGCCGGAACGTTTTTTACCAGATAAAGCAATTGACCTTTTAGATGAAGCAGGTGCAATGCAACATATTAAAAATAATAGGAAAAAAACGCCAATTATTAGCTATAAAGAAATTGAAAATATATTATCGCAAATTGCACATATTCCAGAAAAAAATATTGGTGCTAATGATAAAACACGTTTATTAAAACTGCCGGAAAAATTAAAAAATAAAATATTCGGTCAAGATGATGCAATTGATACTATTTGTACTGCAGTTAAACTTGTCTACGCAGGATTAAGTCTGCCGGAAAAGCCAGTTGGCAGTTTTCTTTTTGCAGGACCAACCGGAGTTGGTAAAACCGAATTAGCACGCAATTTGGCACAAGAGTTGGGTATAGGTTTAATTAGGTTTGATATGTCTGAATATATGGAGCAGCATTCTGTTGCTAAACTAATTGGTGCTCCGCCAGGATATATAGGTTTTAATCAAGGTGGAATACTTACCGATGCAGTTTATAAGCAACCCTATGCTGTACTATTATTGGACGAATTAGAAAAAGCTCACCCAGATATATTAAATATCCTATTACAAATTATGGATTATGGGACTTTAACTGATAGTAATGGTAGACGTTGCGATTTTAAAAACATAATATTAATTATGACAACAAATGTTGGAGCAGAAGAATCATCACGTTTATCTATTGGTTTTATGAATGATAATGAAAACAAAGATAATATCGCTATTCAACGTGCATTTTCTCCGGAATTTCGTAATCGTTTAGATGCAATTATTTCTTTTTCGCCATTGGAAAGAGAAAACATAATCCGCATTGTTGATAAATTTCTTGATGAACTTAAACAACAATTATTGCAACAAAATATTAAAGTTACATTTGGTAATAGTGTTCGAGACTATTTATCAGAACATGGCTTTGATGATAAGATGGGGGCACGTCCAATGCGGCGTTTAATTCAAAATGTATTACGTAGTCCATTAGCAGATGAATTACTATTTGGTAAATTATCGCAAGGCGGAAGTGTACGTGTTGATATTAAAGAAGATGGTTCAATCAAGCTTAATATACGCCGTAAAGTTGTACGCAAGAAAACTAAATTAACAGTTGCTTAAAGTTTAATACATAGTCTGCCGGAAAGCTTTCCGGCAGACTGAAACCTTTGCAAAATCCGTCATTATAGAATTTTCCGTAGGAAAACAAAGAATCTTAACTTGTTGTTTTATAAAAGATTCTTCGCTTACGCTTAGAATGACGAATGAGGAGAAAGTGAGTTTTGCAAAGGTTTCAGACTAATTTAATAGACTAAATAATACGTTCAATTTAATCAGAAAGACATTACCATGAAAACCGCATTTTTCTTCCCTGGGCAAGGTTCGCAGAGTTTGCAGATGATGGCAGGTTTTGCTCTCGAACCGATTGTGAAACAAACTTTTGATGAAGCGTCTGACGCTTTAAATCAAGATTTATGGGCGATGATTCATGCTGAATCCGCCGATTTAATTAACCAAACCGAAAACACCCAGCCGATTATGCTTGCCGCAGGTTTTGCTGTGTG
>JAFWUA010000051.1 GCA_017518785.1 Neisseriaceae bacterium | reverse complement strand
GTTTTTCAGGCTCGATAAACATTTTTTCGATGACACCGTTTTTCACCAACATCGAATAACGCCAAGAGCGTTCGCCGAAGCCCAAGTCTTCTTTCATCACTGCCATACCCATACCACGCGTAAATTCCACATTACCGTCAGGAATCATCGTGATATTTTCCGCTTCTTGTTGTGCTTTCCATGCGTTCATTACGAATGTATCATTCACCGAAACGCACACAATTTCATCAACGCCGTATTGTTTGAATACTTTTGCCAGTTCGTTATAGCGTGGCAAGTGTGAAGACGAACAAGTGGGCGTAAAAGCACCAGGCAGCGAAAACACCACCACTGTGCGATTGTTAAAAATTTCATCGGACGATACATCAACCCATTGATCGCCTTGACGAGTATGCCACACACAAGACGGCACTTTTTGACCTTCTTTATTTGCAAACATTTTTTTGACCTTTCAATTTGCTTGTCGTTTTTTTCAAAACAGCGTTAATTCTTTATACTCTATGCTGTATACTTCTTACGCCTTAATCTTGATCAGAACGACTAATTAAGTTTGTTAATCGGAAACTGCTTTTCAATTAATTTTCGCTATTATGCACGAAAAACACATCTTGTATAGTGAAATATTTTTATATAGATAATAGCTATTAACAATTAAATATTGATAGACTTTCTCAATGATAGTGAGCATCAGGAAAAAGCAAGATAACAATTTGATTTATACAAAATAAATCACATCAAAAAATCCATTAAAAATGTAATTTCCAGTGCCCAAAATCACAAAATTCTAAGCAATATCACACACTCTTTATAATGAGTGTTACTTTACTTACACACAAAAACTCGGAGTACTCCAAAGCAGAAGTTGCCATGAAACAATAATTCCAAGCCATTCATGGTGTGGCGTATGTGGTTTATAGTGATTTGAATCTTTGTATAATAAACAAAGTTGAACTAAAACTCCCATATTATATAATCCCACCTCTCAATAGTTATAATTAGTTTATGGATTTGTTATGCCTGAAAAAGAAAGCCACTTTCACCATTTTTTACGTTCATGTAAATACTCAATATTAGGTTTGGCAGCTGTTCACACAGAGATTGCATTTAGACAATTAGTACTCTTAAACATAGTGTTATGTGTTTTACTATATTGTTTGGATTTTGATTTGATTGTCAAAATGATTTTACTAACAGTAGGCATACTAACATTAGTAATCGAATTGCTTAACACAGCAATTGAAGCTGCGGTTGATCACACATCGTTAGAACATCACCATTTAGCAAAACGTGCCAAAGATACCAGTTCAGCAGCACAAATGGTGATGCTAATTTTATTAGCTACCTTATGGGGCATAGCTGTTTACCAACGTTATTTTCTATAAATTAATAAGTCTGCCGGAAACATAAAACCTTTCCGGCAGACTTATTAATTTATAGTATTGGTATATAAAACAAATGAACTTTTTATGTATATGCTAATCCTACGGCGTATCGTATAGACATACGACACACATTAAAATCCAAGTAATAACCACATTAAAAAGGAAATTTTTATGAAAAAACTATTGCTGGTATCAGCACTTCTTCTTTCCACATCGGCGTTTGCTGATATTTTGATTGATAACCCACGTTCAAGAGTTAGTGCTCCAACGGTAAAAGTTGGCGGTGCTTTCATGGATATTACCAATAATGGCGATACTGATGATGTATTACTATCCGCATCTACTCCTCGTTCTGGAAAAACTGAATTACATAACACTGTTATCGATGAAAATGGCGTTATGAAAATGCGAGAAATGGAGAACGGTATTCCAATTCCTGCTGGAGAAACCGTTGTACTAAAACCAGGTTCTTTGCATGTAATGTTTATGGATTTACACGAACCATTTAAACTAAACGATACTTACCAATTAACCTTAAAATTCAAAAATGCCGGAGAAAAAATGGTAACTGTAACCGTGAAAGATATGCCACATGCAAATAATCAACATCAACACAGT
>JAFWUA010000050.1 GCA_017518785.1 Neisseriaceae bacterium | reverse complement strand
TGGTGATGTATTATCTGGTATAATTGGTAGTCTATTAGCTCAAAATATAGCAATAAATCAAGCAGTTGCCGGGGGAGTCTGGTTACATGGTAAAGCCGGAGAAATATTAGCAAATAAAGGTTTAAGTATCGGTGCTACTGCTGGCGAAATTATTGATATAGTAAGATATATTAGACATCAATTAACGATATAATTTACTTTGAATAAATTAAAGCTTCAAATAATGATACAATGTAGTATAATTTCTAACTGTATCCAAATTCATCAATATTAAATATATTAGATGATTATAATTAATAGTGGAAATATTGATTAGTACATGTTTTTCAGCAGTATTTTGATAAATAAACTCTTTCAGAAATGTTTAATTTAATTGATTTAAGGTTTGTAAAACTATGACTATTGCACCTGAAATTTTTAAAGCTTACGATATTCGTGGAATTGTGGGTAAAACTCTAACCGAAGAGGCTTGTGCCTTAATTGGGCGTGCTATCGCATCGGAGGCTATATCTCTTGGTATAGAGTCAATAGCATTAGGATATGATGGGCGTTTATCAGGTGAAGGTTTATCTAAAATTATTATTCAAGAATTATTGAATGCAGGAATTAAAGTTTTATTAGTTAAAGCAGTTACAACTCCTATTTTGTACTACACAGCACACACTCGTACTAATGGTTCTGGAATAATGATTACTGGCAGTCATAATCCGCCGGATTATAATGGTTTTAAAATAATGTTAGCAGGAGAAACTTATGCAGGTGATAAAATACAAACGTTATTACATCGTATTCAACAGCAAAATTTCTTACATAAAAATGCTTCCGGCAGATTAGATATTATTAATATTGATGATGATTATATTCAATATATTAGTAAAAATATTAAATTAACACGTCCTATTAAAGTTGCTATCGATGCTGGAAATGGTATTGCAGGGGCATTTGCTAAACAACTTTTTACTGCAATTGGTGCAGATGTAGTGGAACTTTTTTGTGAAGTTGATGGTAATTTCCCTAATCATCATCCAGACCCTGCAAAATCTGAAAATATGAAAGACTTACAAAATATATTAAAAACAACTGATTGTGAAATTGGATTGGCATTTGGTGGTGATGGAGACCGTTTAGGAGTGGTAACTAAAAATGGTAATATTATTTATCCAGACCGACAATTAATGCTATTTGCCAAAGATATTTTGCAACGACAAAAAAATGCAAAAATTATTTTTGATGTTAAATGTTCGCGTTTATTAAAAAATGTTATTCAAGAAAATGGTGGTAAACCTATTTTATGTAAAACTGGGCATAGTTTTATTAAAGCTGCGATTAAAGAGCACAATGCAATATTAGCAGGAGAAATGAGTGGACATTTGTTTTTCAAGGAAAGGTGGTTTGGTTTTGATGATGGTTTATATGCAGGTTGTAGGCTTTTAGAAATATTATCTCAATATGATAATCCAAGTGAAATATTAAATAATTTACCTAATGCTTTTTCTACACCAGAAATCAATATTCAGATGGAAAAAGAAGGTGATAATCACGCTATTATTCAACAATTACAAAGTAGTGCACAGTTTCCTAATTCCGAAGAAATTATTACTATTGATGGTTTGCGGGTTGAATATAAAAATGGCTTTGGCTTAATTAGAGCATCAAATACTACACCGGTTTTGGTGTTGCGTTTTGAGGCTGATAATGAGTTAGCATTAAAAGAAATTCAAAATGAATTTGCGTTCATCTTAAATCAATATAATATAAATTTTCCGGCAGACTCAATATGTTAGTACTTGCAACCATAGTAGAAGATTACGGTAGGCGTTTTGTAGTTAAAACCGATGATGGTTTACTATTAGAAGCGAATACTCGTAAGAAACGTACTGATTTTGCTTGTGGGGATAGAGTACATATTCAGAAAATTAATCAAGACCAAGCGGTAATTGAAGATTATTTACCGCGTACTAATGTATTGTTTCGTCAAGATGTGCGTAAGTCAAAATTATTATCTGCCAATGTTGATCAAGTTTTTATTATTGCTGCCCCAATTCCTGCACCTAATCATGATTTAATTCAACGTGCTATTTTGGCAACGGTAGCTGCTGATATTCCGGCAGTGTTAATTGTGAATAAGAATGATTTATTAGATAAAAATTCTGATGTTGATATATGGCAAAATTATTCTAATTTATTAAATATTCCCATAATGTATATTAGTGCTTTGGGTAATATTGATGTGGTACGTGATAAAATGAGCGGTAAATGTAATTTGTTAATTGGACAATCTGGGGTTGGTAAATCCACTCTGACTAATGCGTTATTAGGTGAACAAATAGCACGCATTGGCAATATTTCTGCAAAAGAAACTGGTTGTCATACTACCACGCATACTCGTTTATTTAATATAGATAATTGTAGTACATTAATTGACTCTCCCGGAATCCAATCTTTTGGATTATATCACTTGAAGAATAAAGAATTAGCTAATTATTTTCCAGATATGCAAGAATTTTTAGGGAAATGTCGTTTTCATAATTGTACCCATCGTAATGAGCCTGATTGTGCTATTAAAATAGCGGTAGAGGAGGGGAAATATCCAATGGAACGTTTATTGTTTTTACAAAAGATTTATAATGAAATAAATCAATAGTATTTTTCCGGCAGACTAAGAAATAAAGTCTGCCGGAAAAATGTTAATTGTTTTAAGATTTTGCAATTGATGTTGCCACCAATGCTGGACGTAAAATACGGTCGTTTAAGGTATATCCCTTTTGCATAACTGCAATAACCGTATTAGGTTCTACGCTGTCATTTTCTTCGGTTCTCATGGCTTGATGCAAATTAGGGTCAAATGCTTGTCCAATTGGATTTATTTCAGTAATATGGACTGCGTTAAAAGCATTAACCAATTGTTTTAACGTCATTTCTACACCCATTTTCAGTGCGTCAAAATTGCCACTGGTGTCTTGTAATGCCATTTCTAAAAAATCTTTAATTGGTAACATTTCTTTGGCAAAGGCAGTGCCGGCAAATTTGTGTGCATTTTGCAGTTCTTCGGCATGACGGCGTTCGATATTTTGCTTGGCAGCTAATGCACGTAATTGCTCGTCTTTTAGCTGTGCTTGCAATGCAGAAATCTCTTCTTGCAAAGATTCGATAGTTGGAGTTGTTTGCTCAATGTTTTCAGATTTTTCTACTTGTTCTTCTGTGCTTTGGTTTTGAGTTTGTTCTGTCATAAATTTCTCGTTGTTTAAATTAAAATTTAAGGTTAAATGGAGTCTTGATTATAAAATTCAAGTCATGCCATCTCTTCCAAAGTGCTGATAATCGCACTTTCCATGTTGCGTGCATATAATTCCAATTTATTTTCCGATGTTAATACACTGTATGATGGACGTGATACTTGCATATTATCACTATTTACGGCTTCTATGAGTGAGGTATCTAATTTTGCAAGAGTAAGGATTTTATGAGCAAAATCGTACCAACTTACAGCTTCATTACCGGTAAAGTGTTGGAAACCGTGTAGTTCAGGATAATCTTTAATGATAGTTACCATAGTGGCAGCTAAATCAAATGCGTAAGTAGGGCAGCATATTTGATCATTTACTACTCTGATTTTTTCTTGATTGTGAGCCTTTTGCAAAATACTACGCACAAAATTATTGCCGCGATCGCCAAATACTCCTGATGTACGAATAATCAAAGTATTAGGATTAAATGATAAAGCCATCAGCTCGCCTATGAGTTTACTTTGTCCATATATATTCAGTGGATTGGGAATATCGCTTTCAGTATATGGAGTTGTTTTTTTGCCATCAAATACATAGTCTGTGGAAAGATGTAGCATACGTGCTCCGTGTTTTTTAGCAGCACGTGCCAAATTTAGAGTTCCTTGTGCATTAATTGCAAATGCACGTTCAATATCGGTTTCGGCTGCAACTACATCGGTGTAGCCTGCGGTATTCACCAAAACATCTGGTTGAAAAACCGATACCATGTTCTCAACATTTTCGAATTGGGTAATGTTTAAGGTTTTGGAGTCGGTGGCAATGAGTTCCCAGTCTTCCGGCAGTACTTTGCGTAAGCATTGCCCAATTTGTCCACGTGAACCAGTAATTAATATTCTCATAGTGAGTAGTCTCTCAGGTAAATACCGTTTTTATCTTTGTCGGATAAAATTGGTCTGGTTATGCCCCAATCTATATTGAGTGATGGGTCGTTCCATTTAATACAGATTTGGTCATCAGGGTTGTAGTATTCTGTCATGCGGTACAGCACAATTGCATTTTCGCTTAATACCGAGAAACCATGTGCAAAACCTGGTGGAATCCATAAACAGCATGGCTTATCTGCATCTAAAATTTCGCGATGAGCTTGTCCAAATGTTGGCGAATCTTGTCTAATATCCAAAGCAATATCGCATATAGTTCCCAATAATACACTAATTAATTTGCCTTGCGGATTCTTCTGTTGAAAATGTAATCCACGTACTACACCATAAACAGAATGACTGATGTTTTCTTGTACAAAATTAATTTCCGGCAGTGTTTCTTGTCGCCATAATTCAAAATTATTGCCTCGTGTATCTTGATACTGTTGAGTGGAAATTAGTTTTAATCCCAAAGGTAATGAGTTTATTTGAAACATAAATAAGTCTGCCGGAAAAGTTTTAATTTATTGTTTTATATTATGATTGCTTGCATTTATCCAATTGGTAAGTTGGTGATTAGAAAGTAAAAATCCCATGCGATTAAAAGTGGTTAATAATGCCAAAGCAGCATCGTTCATAAATTGATCATCTATGATGTGTTGGATAATTTCATCAACATTCATCAGGAGAAACGATGATACTTCTCCATCTTGATTTTGCGGAATAAAATCATTGGGAAGGCGATGGTCAAAAATATGAATGTACTCACGATGCAAACCACGATGCACTTTTCTTAAACTCATATGACAACCACTAACTGTGGCATGATTTAGTAAATTTTCCGGCAGACCTGCTTCTTCAAAACCTTCGCGTATCATGGCGTTATGTATACTTTCACCACTTGCCACACCCCCACCTACTAATGTGTCTAATTTATTGGGTGCAATTGCTTTCTTGGGACTGCGTTTACCAATCCAGAACATAGGAATATCGTTATCAACAATATAACCATTAATATGAATTGCATGACTTAACAATCCCAAAGGACGAAATGCCGAACGTTCCAATGAAAATAAAATTTCTCCGTTAGGGTGGGTGATGGCAAATTTTTCATTACGCCAGCCATCGTAAATACCTTTTTCATGCCATTGGTATGTGGTGTTTTGGAGTAAATTAGCAGCTTCTTGCCAATCTTTTACGATTAGATTGAATACACCGTCTTGGATTTGTAATTTATCTGATAAATCTTGTTGCAAATGATGTGAAAATGTTTGATTAAGATAACCCAAATGCACTCCATTGATTTTAAAAATCACAAAATCAGACAAATCCATGCCAAAACGATCGGCAAAAATTTGCAATAATGAGTCGTGTAGTGCTCGTGAAATATGATGGTTTTTCATAAATTAATATCAATTATCAATTAATTACAGTATGCGTGTAATCAGGAAATAGAAAAAACCTGCCAATAACAAAGCAATTGGAAAAGTGAATAACCAAGCTAACACAATATTGCGAATGGTGCTTTTTTGCAAACCAGAACGATTAGCAACAGCGGTACCTGCAACTGCACTGGATAAAATTTGCGTGGTAGATACCGGCAAACCAAATAAGTTAGCAGCTGCAATACTTAATGCAGTGGTTAATTGAGCACAAACACCTTGTGCATAGGTCATGTGGGAACGACCTATTCCTTCGCCTATGGTTTTTACTACGCGTTGCCAACCTATCATAGTGCCTACACCCAAAGCCGATGCAATTGCGATAATTACCCATAATGGTGCATATTCCACCGGACGAACAAAATCTTGATGAAGTTGTTTAAGATATTGTTTTTGCGAACTATTTGTTTGTGATGATGCCATTAATTTTTTAACAGTAGCACTCATGCACAGTAAATCGCGACGTAATTGCCAACGCTCTGTATTATTCATTGCCGAAACATTGAAATTGCTGACCAAAGTGCGTTGAAGATTTTGAGCGTGCAATTGAATATCGGCAACTTGACAATGTTCTTCATTAACAAGATTTTCACGAGGAAATTGTTGATCAATCCAAGTTTGATTGTTATGAGCAAAAATGGTTAGTTGTTGCGATGCAAATTGAGCTCTTTCCCAATGATAAGCATCAGTTTGAGTATTTACTAAAAAATATGTTGGCATCAAACATAAAAGAGTCAGCATCATCAACCCAACCCCTTTTTGTCCATCATTTGAACCATGTGCAAAACTCACTCCTGCTGCCGAGATAATCAATAAAAAACGTGTCCAAAAAGGAGGGTGTTTCTTACCCTTTACGCCACTGCGTAAATATGGAGTCTGGTGAATATTGCCATGTGGGATAAAATAGCGAATCCCCATTAACATCGCCCCCGCAACTAAAAAACCGCACAAAGGCGAAAATAACAATGATAGAGCAACATCAATTGCTTTGTTCCAATTGAGCCCTTGCGTAAGTGATGCTTGTGTCATCAGAGCATGAGTTAGTCCTACACCAATAATTGCTCCAATCAAGGTATGCGAACTTGATGCTGGCAGACCAAAATACCAAGTGCCTAAATTCCAGACAATAGCACCTAATAAAATGGCAAATATCATAGCAATCAAATGTCTGCTATCGCCAGAAGTCAGCAAATCTACGGGTAAAAGATTAACAATGGCATACGCTACCGCTAAACCACCGCTTAATACACCAAGAAAATTGAAAAATCCAGCCAAAATAACAGCATGCCATGGCTGCATTGCTTGGGTATAAATCACCGTAGCAACAGCATTGGCAGTGTCATGAAAACCGTTGATAAATTCAAAAAACAGTACCAAAAAAAGGGATAAAAATAATAATAAAATCGCAGAAACAGATAGTTGCGATAAAAGTTCGTACATGATAAAAAATAAATAATGTTAAAACATATGCAATATGGTTATATTGTCTATTGGTATGATGTTTGTCGTCAAGTTTTGCCTGAAAAGTGATAGATTGTTTTTATCGTATATGTTTTATAATTAGAACGTTTGAATGTTATTTGATTAAATTTAAATATGAGTAAAAATCTTTATGCAGTCTTTGGTAATCCTATTTCTCACAGTCGTTCTCCGGAAATACACAATCTTTTTGCACGTCAGGAAAATATAGAAATTATCTATGAAAGACGTTTAGTTTCCGGCAGATTATGGGATAGTTTGCAACAGTTTGAGAAAGATGGTGGGCTTGGTGCAAACGTTACCGTGCCATGTAAAGAAGAAGCATTTGCTATCTGTTGCGAATTAAGCGAAAGAGCTGAACTTGCTGGTGCGGTGAATACCTTAATCAGACTGCCGGAAGGTTGGCGTGGTGATAATACCGATGGTGTAGGGCTTGTGATGGATTTGAAAAATAAAAATGCTCTACATAGCAATGATAGGGTATTAATTTTAGGTGCAGGCGGTGCGGTGCGTGGAGTGATTGCACCTTTACAACAAAGTGGTGCACAAATTTTCATTCATAATCGCACTATGGAAAAAGCAGAAAATTTAGCCAAAACTTTTTCATGCAATGCCATATCTGCAACAGAGTTAAATAATCAAACATTCGATTTGATTATAAATGGAACTTCTGCATCTCTAAATGGACAATTACCTCACATATCTGATTGTGTATTAGCACAAGCAAATTATGTTTATGACATGATGTATTCAAATGATTTAACTTACTTCTTACGTTATGCCCAACAATTGGGGTGTAATAATACATTTGATGGTTTAGGCATGTTGGTAAATCAGGCAGCGGTTTCATATTCATTATGGCGTGGATTTATGCCTAATGTAGAAGAAGTTTTAAATCATTTACGCAAATTAAATTAAGAATGTATAAATTAAAATATATTTTTTCAGTTATTATTGCATTACTATTTGGCATCAATATGATGTTTTATGGAGGATTATTATGCTATCGTTCTATAATGCCACATAAAACAGTATTTATGTATGAACGTTTATTAGGACGTGATGATCTTCAATTAGATTATCGTCCAGTTCCATACGATAAAATATCAATTCATTTGAAAAAAGCCATGATTGCTGCAGAGGATTCACAATTTTCTACTCATAAAGGTTTCGATTGGCAAGGCATACAATTAGCGTGGCAAAAAAATCTTAAAAGCGGAAGAATTAAAGCCGGTGGCTCAACTATTAGTCAGCAAACAGCAAAGAATTTATTTTTAATTCCATCACGCACTTTTATACGTAAAGGAGAAGAAGCATGGCTTACGGCATTAATGGAAGCAACAATTAATAAAGATAGAATTTTGTCTTTATATCTTAATATCATAGAATGGGGAGACGGAATTTATGGAGCAGAAGCTGCTGCTCAAAATTATTATAAGAAGAATGCTTCGTCATTAAATGCTAATGAGTCATCTTTTTTAGCATCAATGGCAACTAATCCTGTTTATTATCAAAATCATTTAAATAATAGAAAATTACATAACAAATCAAATATAATTAAAAAACGCATGAAACATTCAAATTTGCCAACTAATTAAATAATCTGTCATAGAAGTGTGTTTATAAACTTTTCCGGCAGACTATTAATAATATCGAAATTTGGTATTAAGCTAAAACAAAGATTTTCTTTTTGATAAATACATTTCATCGCTATAGCAATGGAGCAAATTAGGTGCAAATGAAATCATTATTGAAATGATAATTCCAGTAAAAAACGCTTCGCCCCACGATAATAAAAATAATACTGGAAAAGATTGTTTCCACAAAACTTCTTTGGGATAAGCTAATACCAAATCTTGCACCCATAGCGATAATACTCCTCCGGTCATCATGCTTAATGCAGCAGTAAAAAACGCATTAATAAAGATAAAAATAAATAAATGATGGGGCAATTTCAATTGTGCCAAGAACAAAGAGGATGCTCCAATAAATAGCACAGGAATTAATACTACAATTATATATATCGGTGCAACCAATATATCTGATGGAGTTTGAAATAGAGAAGCGTAAAGTATGGTAGCAGAAGTTAATAAAAATATTGCCATCGGTAATCCTGTTATTAGCAATATTAATACGCCACCTAACAAATGATAGTGCATTCCGGCAGACATGCCCGAGGATAGATTAACATGTAATCCCCATAATAATGTCAAAATTACACAAGATACAATAATGCTATCGGAAGATGGATAGGATTTTTTAAGAGCACGGTAGGCTATTGATAGCACGAATAATAAAATAATCCATGCAAATAATATAATAATCAATGGGAAATGTTGTGTTTGAAAGTGCATGGATTTACAGGTTAATGAAATAGTTAAAAAATAAAATATAAAGTCTGCCGGAAAGGTATTTCAAGTATTTCCGGCAGACTATTTGTTAAATTCTAATCTTGCAACAAATTTAATTATTGCAAAGGCGACATGCCCATAGTCTGCAACAAGAAATTAGTAAACGCAGGATTAGCTGGTTTATTTGACATAGTCGGCCAAGACTGTTGCCAAGCTTCCAAAGCGGTTTGAATTAATTGTTTGGATTGTGCGGTGCTAATTTGTCCTGACTGGCTACTTACCGCAGAACGCAAATAAACCTCATAAATATGATCATCAACTGTGTTACTACCAACCAAATTTAAGCGAAAACGGTTCAAATATTGTGCCGCTTGCACTTTGGTAATTGTGCCGTTACCAACTTCGCCTGCCAAACGCGTTGCTTCATTACGAATTTGTTGTACATCAGACCAGTGTGAATCCGCTAATTGATAGCTTTGTGTAGTAACTGGACGCAATTCTTGTGTCTGATTAGTGGTAGTGTTGGTAGGCAATTTACCGTAATGAGAATTTTGAAAAGAATATAAACCACAACCGCTTAATAAAGCGGTCAGTGTTACAGCAGTAAGAATGTAAGTCGTTTTCATGTTTTTAATGCCTTACCAGTGTCAAAACAGTTGAGAGTCTATCGCAAAAATTATAACTTGGCAAAGTATGTGGCTATTTAAAAATATTGCACTCCAATAAAATACATAAAATTGGCTATAAAAATGTTTTCCGGCAGTCTTCGCACCGCTTGGAAAGAGCATTTAGGTAAGTATCATTTAAGTCAGTGTAATAATTACTTATTTTGTCTTATAATGTGGTGTTTTTTTACAGAAATTGCAGGTGAAAACATAATCATGAGTAATTCTTCTTCTCTCCTTGAAAAAATCTTCAAAATTAAGGACAACAATTCTTCGGTGCGTGTGGAATTGTTGGCAGGGCTCACCACTTTTTTGGCGATGAGTTATATTATCATCGTCAATCCGTTGATTTTGGGTGATACAGGCATAGATAAAGGGGCAGTTTTTGTGGCAACCTGTATTGCCTCCGCATTTGGCTGTATTTTAATGGGATTGGTGGCAAATTATCCGATTGCATTGGCACCTGGTATGGGCTTAAACGCTTATTTTACTTACACAGTGTGTCTTGGCATGGGTGTGCCGTGGCAAGTGGCGTTGGCGGCAGTATGCGTGTCGGGTATTGTGTTTGTTGCATTCAGCCTAACAGGCGTGCGTAAGGCGATTATTGATGGCATTCCGCAATCTTTGAAGTTTGCCATAGTGGCAGGGATAGGCTTATTTTTAACGCTGATTGGTATGAAAAGTGCAGGCATTGTGGTAGATAATCCTGCAACTTTTGTGGGTTTGGGAGATATTAAATCGCATGCCGTATTGCTTTCCATATTCGGCTTTTTCATTATTGTGGCATTGG
This sequence comes from Neisseriaceae bacterium, assembly GCA_017518785.1. Classification (GTDB taxonomy): domain Bacteria; phylum Pseudomonadota; class Gammaproteobacteria; order Burkholderiales; family Neisseriaceae; genus RGIG9985. Next base: position 602 of record JAFWUA010000050.1, on the reverse strand, counting down.
ATTATTGGAAAGTGCGTGGAGCAATTATTATCAGCATTTTAACCACAACCGTATTGGCGATTATCTTCCATATCGGCGATGCTGAATTTCACGGCATAGTTGGCGAAATTCCGTCTATTGCACCAACTTTTATGCAAATGGACTTTAAAAATCTTTTTACCGCTGAACTATTAAGCGTGATTTTTGTATTCTTCTTGGTTGATTTATTCGACAGCACAGGCACAATGATAGGCGTAGCTCATCGTGCAGGATTATTGGATAAACAAGGCAATTTACCACATTTGAACAAAGCATTATTAGCCGATTCTACCGCCATTGTGGCAGGTTCGGCATTAGGCACTTCATCGGTTACCGCTTATGTGGAATCCGCCGCTGGCGTTGCCGCAGGGGGCAAAACAGGCTTAACTGCCATTGTAGTGGGCATATTGTTTTTATTCGCCTTATGGTTTTCTCCTTTGGTAAAAAGCGTACCAGCTCTTGCAACCGCTCCTGCCTTGATTTTTGTTGGCATTTTAATGATGAAAAGTTGCTTGGAAATCGACTGGAACGACTTAACCGAAGCCGCTCCTGCATTTTTCACCATTGCCTTTATGCCTTTTACC
>JAFWUA010000049.1 GCA_017518785.1 Neisseriaceae bacterium | reverse complement strand
TAATCGTTACCTTTGCAAAAGACACAAACCATGTTCGATCAAAATTTTCAAAATACCGTTTTCGATCGTGAATTAATTGAGCGACTGCCTGCCAATGGCCCACGTTATACATCGTACCCAACTGCCGATCGATTTACCACTGATTTTACTGAAAAAAATTATATCACCGCTTTGGAACAGCGTTCATCGGGAGCGTTAAACCGCCCTCTTTCATTGTATATTCATATTCCATTTTGTAATGTCGTTTGTTTTTATTGTGGTTGCAACAAGATTGTAACCAAGGATAAATCACGTGCTGATGTGTATTTGGACTATTTGGAGAAAGAAACCAATCTCTTAAAACCACATCTAAAAGGTATTCATCGCTTGGAACAACTGCATTTTGGCGGTGGAACTCCTACTTTTCTTTCTGATGAGCAACTTTCACGTGTTTTTGAAATTATCAAAAGTACATTTGAATTAGTTGATAATGGTGAATATTCCATTGAAATCGACCCACGCAAGGTAACACGAGAAAACGTTTTGCATTTGGCAAAATTAGGATTTAACCGTATGAGTGTGGGGATTCAAGATTTTGACCCACAGGTGCAACAAGCTGTAAATCGCATTCAAAGCGAAGAGGAAACGCGTGCAGTAATCGATGCTGCACGTGAAGCCGGATTTAAATCTATCAGTGTAGATTTATTGTATGGGTTGCCTCATCAAAGCGTTGAGAGTATGAAAAAAACTTTGGCAAAAGTAATGGCTTTATCACCAGACCGCTTGGCATTGTATAACTATGCTCATTTGCCTCATTTATTTATGCCGCAACGCCGTATTGATACATCAGCAGTACCATCTACCAATATAAAAATGGATATTTTGCAATATGCGGTAAATACTTTAACTGATGCCGGTTATGTTTTTATTGGCATGGATCATTTTGCTAAACCACAAGATGAGTTGTCCGTTGCCTTGCGACACGGCAGATTGCAACGCAATTTTCAAGGTTATTCTACTCATGCAGATTGTGATTTGATTGGTTTGGGAATTTCCAGTATTGGCAAGGTTGGCAATATTTATTGTCAAAACCAAAAAACCGAAGATGAATATTACGCAAATATAGATAATGGACATCTACCAATAATGCGTGGTTATACTCTGAATAAAGACGATATTTTGCGAAGAAGTATCATTCAATCGCTGATGTGTCGTTTCTTTTTATCAATATTACCTTACGAAGAACAATATGCGATTTCGTTCGATAATTATTTTGCTGTGGAAATGGAAGAGTTAAAAACCATGCAGCAGTATGGTTTGGTGGAAATTGAACCTAAATATATTTGGGTTACAGATAAGGGACGTTTTTTGATTCGTAATATTGCAATGATTTTTGACTATCATCTACGACATCACAAAACTACTGCGATTTATTCTAAAACTATGTAATTTACATAATAAAGTCTGCCGGAAAGGTCTTCCGGCAGACTTTATTAAATTAAGGTAAGTCTGAAACCTTTGCAAAAACCACTTTTTTCTCATTCGTCATTCTGAACCTACTTATCGCCCTGAACGAAGCGAAAAGTCTGTGAATAATCTTTTTATTTAACAAACAATTAGATTATTCCATTTTGCTTCGCTCAATGTTACGAATGACGAGTTTTGCAGAAGTTCCAATCTGCCGGAAAAGTTTTCCGGCAGACTTTAATTAAATTAAGGTAAGTCTGCCGGAAACTTTTTACACGTTTTTTTACACCGTTAAACAATTTCAGCTTTGCTAATTACAATAGCCTCCACCGGTACATCTGCATGACCTGCACGATGTGTAGTTGCTACTGCTTTGATTTTATCGACTACCTCTTGTCCTTCAACAACTTTACCAAATACACAATAGCCCCAACCTTGTTCGGTTGGTGCGGAATAATTTAGAAAATCATTGTCTTTAACATTGATAAAAAATTGTGCAGTAGCAGAATGTGGTGCCATTGTGCGTGCCATAGCAATGGTATAGCAATCGTTCTTCAAGCCGTTGTTTGCTTCGTTTTCGATTGGATCACGTGTGATTTTTTGTACCATATTTTCTTCTAATCCTCC
>JAFWUA010000048.1 GCA_017518785.1 Neisseriaceae bacterium | reverse complement strand
GAGGCAATTTGCAATACAAAGCCTCGACAAATACATGGCATTTTGCAGAAAACCAATACGATTATATTGGTGATGCCAATTCGAACATTTCCTCCACTTATAGCGGTTGGATAGACCTCTTCGGATGGGGAACGAGCGGTTACAACCATGGTGCGGTATGTTACCAGCCTTACAGCACAAGCAAAACAAATAGTGATTATTATGCATACGGAAGCAATTCATTTAATTTATATGACCAGACAGGCAAAGCTGACTGGGGTTATAATGCAATAAGCAATGGAGGAAACACCGAGAACCAATGGCGGACTCTTACGAAAGACGAGTGTGTGTATTTGATGCATGATCGTAACACGAGTAGTGGTGTTAGATATGCTAAAGCACAAGTGAACAATGTGAACGGATTTTTGCTTTTGCCTGATGATTGGAGTGTAAGCACATATCACTTGAATAGCACTGACGTTTATGATGCTGATTTTACAGCTAATATCATTTCTGTAACAGATTGGGCAATTTTAGAAAGCGCAGGTGCTGTGTTTCTTCCGGCCGCTGGTGGTCGAAATGGGGTGTCAATAAGTGCTGTCGGTTTGGGTGGCAAATATTGGCTGTCTTCAAGTTTTACAGAATTGAACACAAACGAAGCCCATTATTTTATTTTCGACTCTTCTTACTTTGTCGCAAATTATTACAGCTCTCGATATAATGGTTATAGTGTGCGCCTTGTCTGTCCCTCACAGAATTGATTTCTTGTGCCTTGTCACTAAACATGTAAACACATTGCCATATCTTCATTAAGCGGCGTCATTAAAGGCTTTAACGCCATTAATGCCATTAACGCCATTAATGTAACCGCTTTTAAGGGGCTTAAAGCTAGCTGAATTATCACCAATTCCTAATAAAATATGGAAACAACAAGATGTTTAAACTTAACATAGACATAAACTTAGACCTTCTTATTCCGATACCTTTAGCTTATAATACTGAAAGAGCCGATTTCAGCGGCGTGATGCATGTAGTCGCAGACATAGATGAAAAAAAATTCAACAAAGATGGCTCTTCCTTTGAAAAATAATTGTATTTTTGCATAGTTTTAAATTTTTAAAATTATGCCAGAAATATCAAGATTCTATGGAATTGCAATTTACATGTATATTGGTGATCATAATCCACCACATTTTCATGTTTACTATGATGGTTCGTCTGCTTAGGTGTCAATACATGTCAAACAGCGAATCCGCATTAAACATAAAACCATTAAGATAATGAAAAATAGTGAAGTTTTGGCCGTTACAGCCGCTGAATATATTGAAGATTATAAACTTCGCCTCACTTTCAATAATGGCGCAGTTCGTATAGTTGATTTTGTACCTTTGATGCAAAAAGGGATTTGCAAAAAATTGCAGGATAAAGACTATTTCCGCTCGTTTAAATTAGACCCTTTCACTGTCGATTGGAATAACGAGATAGGATTTGCTCCTGAATATCTTTTAGAAATCGGGACATTTCCCGAAGATGAGGAAACAATACCACAAATGGCGGCAGAGGGTCAACAACCATATGGTAAGGAATAACAATTACTGATTAAACACCGCAATCGTTATTGTAGCGTACGCTGACAATTGGAGTAGCCGCTTTTAAGGCGATTAAAGCTATCTGAATTGTAAAAATTTCTTTTACAAAAATTTCTGTTTTCTGCAAGTTGAGTTAAAAATGTTCTTTGGTTAAAAATCAAAGAAATTTTCGTATATTTTTGCAAAAAAATAAAAAAATTATCGCGATGTGATAGAAATTTTTCTATCTTTGCATCGCCTTAATCAATTATTGGTATGAAATATTCGGAAATTGAGAGGAAATTGAAAAAGGCAGGGTGCTACTTTGTTTATGACGGAGACCATCCTTATTGGTATAGTCCATTGACTGGAAATGTTTTCCCGTTGAGTCATCATAAATCATAGGAGGCAAAATGGGGAACGATGAAGGCAATTAGTAAAATATCGGGAGTGAAATTGTAAAATTTATTGTTATGCGAACAACTGCAATGATTGAAATTGGAAAAGATTTGTCATACGACATCTACACCATTGATGATAATCTGGGCTTTATGCTGTTGGGACAAGGTAGTAGTATTACCGAAGCTAAGGCAAATCTAATGAAAAGTAAAGAGGATATGAAGATAATCTTTGCAAAAGAAGGTCGTGT
>JAFWUA010000047.1 GCA_017518785.1 Neisseriaceae bacterium | reverse complement strand
TCGCCCACATCCTTGCTGCAATCAAAGGCAAAGGCGTAAAACTCTTTTTTGCTGTGTTTTTTCAAAAAGCGTTCCACATCTTTAACAATGGCTTGCAAAAGTTTATCCAAGCGTTGTTGTTTGTTGTCAATCAGTTCAATCATTTTGAAGTCCTTTCTGTGGGAGTTGTAGGGTTTCAGGCTGCCTGAAAGTCATTAGATATTACTTCTTCGCCCCATATTCTAACAAAACTTCTGCAAAATAATGCTTTGATTTTACAGGAGTTTGTGCCAGCACGGTTTTGCCCCTGCTATCCACAGCATTCACATCGGCACCGTGTTCTAACAACAAACGAGCACAAGATAAGCGTTTTTGGTCTGCTTCTTCATTTTTCAACCAAGTCAAAATCCACATTAAAGCCGTAGAACCGTCTTGTTCTGTGGCATTCACATCTGCCCCTGCGTTTATTAACAGTTGCACATTTTCAGGCTGCCCTTTGTATGCCGCAATCATAATCGGCGTTGTGCCAACCGCATTATTCGATAAATTCGGGTCTGCACCATAATCCAACAACATTTTAATCAATGCTTGATTATTTGGTTGATGTATTAGGGCATAGATTAAAGGTGTTGCCGCTATTTGTAAATTAAGAACATTTGGATTTGCACCGTGTTCTAATAACAACCGCACAATTTGCAAGTTACCATTACGAACAGAAGAAAGCAGAAGCGTATTTTCATTTTGGATATTTGCACCGTGTTCTAACAAAAAACGCATAATGTCAAAATGTCCCTGATACGCTGCTATTGAGAGTGCCGAACATGGCACATATTCGCCACTCATCGCATTCATATCGGCACCGTGTTCAAGCAAATATTGAACGCACTCAAAATTACCTTGTTCTGCGGCAATATAAAGTGGCGTTTGTTTTTCCTTATCAAACACATTTACATTCGCCCCTGCTTCAACCAACTGTTTTACCTTATTATTTTGTGATTTCTTGACAGCGTCAATCAGTTGCTGGTCAATTTCTAAAAGCCGTGATTTTTTCTCTTTACTTATTTTGGGGAATTTAGCGTTTAATTTTTGTGCTAAATGCCGATTTAATCGCTGCATCAATTTTTCGCTACGGGGCATTGTGTCGTCTATGGTGTTGTCGTCATGGTCAGACAATAACACCTTAAAATCCGCCGTTTTGTTGATTGCTTGAAAAGTGCTCGTTTGGCAAAATGCCAACAGCAATTTAGCAAAAAAATCCATTACTTCATCGTGTAATTTGTCGGATTGTTCATCATCGAGTTGATCAAATGCCGCACAGCCTGTGTCGCTATCGCCCCAAATATAATACGCAGGACTTTGCGTGGTATATGCCCAGTCGCCGATACCGTATTTTAAGTCTAAATAATGGACACCATTTTTATCGCCATAATCATCTTCGGGATACTCTTTTTGATAATATTTCAGTGTGTTAGCAAAACCCTTTTCGCTATTAAACGCCCATAAAATTTCGCCATAATACACGCTGCAATCAAAAGCAAAGGCATAAAATTCAACTTTTTCCGCCGCGATAAAAACTTCTCCACATCTTGAACAATGGCTTGCAAAAGTTTATCCAAGCGTTGTTGTTTGTTGTCAATCAGTTTGCTCATTTGGGGAACTCCAAAGTTTAACTTAAATCCTTGCACTTAAAACTTTAATTCTATCTTATCTTATGGTAAGTATGGCAATGTTTAAGATTGTTATATCATTTTGATCTGATTAACTAACTTGAATTATAAACAATATTAAATTTCCAATGTTGTCTAAATTATTTTATTATTTAATATTTCAAAAATACATTTAACATTAATTTATAAAGTCTGCTGGAAAAATTATATTTAAATAATCTGTTAGGAAAAATTTATAAAAATATGCATAGCATGGATAATTAATCTATTGAGATTTTGCACAACTTTTCGGTTTTTTGATTGCAATTGGTTTGCTGTAATACTGCCCATTGCTGTCCAAGCCAAACTCCTCAACAGTAGTTTTACAGTGCTTTTGATTTGCAATTATATGAGTTACATAATGTTTCATTTCGTAATTACGATTTTTTTGAGGAACAAATGTAATCACTGTTTCACAAGCGTCTCCACCATTAACTGATAGAATAATTGGCTTATCTGCACGCACTTTGAATTCTGCATAATCGTATTCATCTTTTACAAATTGTTTAGGTAAGCCATTGGGTGGTTTAGGTAAATTTAAATCTACAACTTTTTTAGGTGTTTTCCAGCGTAGTGGTGTCATTCGTTCTTTAACATTAACAACTGCATAATGATTAACTACTTTATTACCTGAAAAAGGAGCAAATATCCCTGCTTTAAAAACACTGCCAGACATACAATCTGTTTCTGGATAAACCCCTTTGAAATCTGGCTGGTGAAGAAAACGAATGTAAGCAACGTCACCATCTGTTGGCTCGATGTATTGATTGGGAGTACCAATATGTTCTAATGAACTGCATGCTACAATAGTAGTAACTGTTAATATTGATAAAAATATGTTTTTCATTGTCTTAATTCGTAGAAAAAATAAGTTATTACAAAATGTTAAGTTATTGCAAATTCGATGTATGGATGTGAATTAACCAAAAACTTGTTGCATACTATACAACTTTTTCATGGTGCAGTCTTACGCAACATAAAAATATATTTAGAAAGGATTTATAATATCTTTATGACAATGAGTACAAAATCTCTTTATAAACCATAAATACTTTTTCTATTTTAAATTAATTTTTGCTATACACAATATGAACTTATACGATGATACAACTTCACTTGATGAAAAAAAACAATTAGCACAAATGGCACGTAAAAGTGTTTGGGTAAGTGCAATTGTTAATATTGTTTTATCATTAACCCAGATAGTTGTTGGTTTTTTTTCACACTCGCAGGGATTGATTGCTGATGGGCTGCATTCCCTATCCGATTTAATCGCAGATTCTGTTGCTTTAATAGCAACCCATTATAGTCGCAAAGAGGCAGATGATAATCACCCATATGGTCATCGCCGCTATGAAAATATTGCCTCATTATCATTAGGATTAATTCTTGGCATAACCGGTTGCTTGATGATAGCCAATGCTGTAAATAAATTAATCAATATTGATAACATTCAAACTATCCATCACAGTGCCCTTTACGTTGCATTGGGAACGCTTTTGGTTAAAGAAGGTTTGTTTCGTTACATGTTATCAGTTGCAAAAAAAGCACAGTCTGGAATTTTAATTGCTAACGCATGGCATGCTCGTTCCGATGCTGCTTCCTCTTTGGTTGTAGCAATTGGGATTATTGGAAGTTTATTAGCTTTTTCGTTATTTGATATTGTAGCTGCATTATTAGTTGGAGCAATGATTGCATTAATCGGAATTAAATTCGCATGGAATGCCCTACAAGACTTAATTGACGCATCTGCCGATGATGAAACGCTGGCAAATATAAAAAATATTGTGGCTCAACAAAACGGTGTTTTAGGATTTCATGATTTACGCACTCGTAAAACCGGCGATGATGTATTTGTGGATATTCACGTTGAAGTTAAACGCAGTTTGAGTGTAGTAGAAGGACACGATATTGCAGTAAGCGTACGTAATGCTTTGTTAAAACTTAATAATATTGCAGATGTAATGGTACATATCGACCCTGCTGATGAAGAACATAAATAAAATGAACAATTAAAAAGTCTGCTATATAAAAAATCTTTTTTTCCGGCAGACTATCGCTTATATCATTTGATACAAAATGATACAATTTGCCGTTTTTATTTTTATTCAAGAATCGATACGGCGATGCAAGAACAATATCAACCATCTTTAATTGAACCCGCAGCACAAAAGTTGTGGGAAAAAGAACAGCTCTTCAACGTTTGCGAGGATAAAAGCAAACCAAAATACTATTGCTTATCCATGTTTCCTTACCCATCTGGTAAGTTACACATGGGACATGTTCGCAATTACACCATTGGTGATGTTTTGTCGCGTTTTAAATTACTTAATGGTTACAATGTGTTACAACCTATGGGTTGGGACGCTTTCGGTTTACCGGCAGAAAATGCTGCTATTAAAAATAAAGTGGCACCAGCCAAATGGACTTATGACAATATCGCTTATATGAAAAAACAGTTGCAATCATTAGGTTTTGCTATTGATTGGCAACGCGAAGTTGCAACTTGTACGCCTGAGTATTACCGTTGGGAACAATGGCTATTCACACGTTTGTTTGAAAAAGGTTTGATTTATAAGAAAAATGGTACGGTAAATTGGGATCCAGTTGATCAAACTGTTTTAGCTAATGAGCAAGTAGTTGATGGACGTGGTTGGCGTTCTGGTGCGGTTATTGAAAAACGCGAAATTCCGATGTACTACTTCAAAATCACCGATTACGCCGAAGAATTATTGCAAGACATCGAAAAATTAGAAGGTTGGCCAGAACAGGTCAAAACTATGCAACGCAATTGGATTGGCAAATCACGCGGTATGCAGGTGCGTTTTTCTCTACCAGCCGAACAAAAACAAGGTCTGCCGGAAAATTATCCGGATTATATTCAAGTTTATACCACTCGTCCTGACACTCTAATGGGTGCAACTTATATGGCAGTAGCCGCTGAACATCCATTAGCTCAAGCTGCTGCTCAAAATAATCCAGAATTACAAGCATTTATTGCTGAGTGCAAAGCAGGTTCCGTTGCCGAAGCTGATATGGCAACAATGGAGAAAAAAGGTATGCCCACTGGACGTTTTGCCATCAATCCTTTAAATGGTGAAAGTTTGCCGATTTGGGTGGCTAATTATGTGTTGTGGGGCTACGGCGATGGTGCGGTAATGGCTGTACCTGCACACGATGAACGTGATTTTGCCTTTGCTATAAAATATCAATTACCAATTAAACAAGTTATCACTTCACGCAATGCCAATATGCCATTTAACGATAAACAATGGCAAGAATGGTATGAAGATAAAGAAAATAGCCAATGTATTAATAGTGGTGTATTAGATGGTTTAGATTTTCCGGCAGCCTATGACAAAGTTGCAGAAATATTGCAAAGTAAAAATGCAGGTGCTCCTAAAACTCAATATCGTTTACGTGATTGGGGTATTTCTCGCCAACGTTATTGGGGTTGTCCAATTCCAATTGTACATTGCGAATGTTGTGGCGATGTTCCTGTTCCAGACGAACAATTACCAGTAACACTGCCGGAAAACATTGTGCCAGATGGAGCAGGTTCTCCATTAAGCAAAATGCCCGAATTTTATGAAACCACTTGCCCTAAATGTGGCAAACCGGCACGTCGCGAAACCGACACTATGGATACATTTGTTGAATCCAGTTGGTATTTTGCTCGTTACACATCTGCCTGTTGCAATCAGGGTTTAGTTGATTCTGAATGTGCAAATTACTGGTTGCCGGTGGATCAATATATTGGTGGTATAGAACATGCTATCTTGCATCTTTTATACTCTCGTTTTTTCACCAAATTAATGAGAGACGAAGGCTTGCTCAATATTGATGAACCATTTGTTAAACTTCTAACACAAGGCATGGTAGTTTGCGAAACCTATTACCGCGATGCAGCCAATGGCAGTAAAGAATGGATTGCTCCGCAAGATATTGAATTACAACGTGATGAACGCGGTCGTCCTATATCTGCTACTCTAAAAAGCGATGGTGCACCTGTAACCATTGGCGGCATTGAAAAAATGTCTAAATCTAAAAACAACGGCGTTGATCCACAAGCGATTATCGATGCTTATGGTGCAGATACTGCTCGTTTATTTATGATGTTTGCATCTCCCCCTGATCAATCTTTAGAATGGTCCGATGCAGGTGTGGACGGAGCACAACGTTTCTTACGCCGTCTGTGGAGAATCGTGTATGAACATCAACAACAAGGAAGTGTTCAAGTATTTAACGGCACGCATAATGAATTAGATAAACCATTACAAGAATTACGTCATAAACTGCACACAGCTATCGGTAAAATCACTGATGACTACTCGCGTAGGCAACAATTTAACACTGCAATTGCTGCTGTGATGGAATTACTCAATCAATACGAAAAAACTGATTGCAGTACCCCTGACGGACGTAGCGTTGCCCAAGAAGTTTTGGAGAATGTTCTGCGGTTATTATGGCCAATCGTCCCACATATCACCCAAACGCTATGGGACGAATTGCGTCCAGATACACCATTATGGCAAGCCGGTTTTCCACAAGTTGATACCACAGCACTGGTACAAAACGAAATTGTGATGATGGTGCAAGTATGCGGTAAATTACGCGGACAAATCAGCGTTCCGGCAGACTCTGATAATGAGTTTATTGAAAAAGCAGCTTTATCATGCGAAGGAGCACAACGCTTTATCGTTGATAAAACTGTGAAGAAAATAATTGTTGTACCCAAACGCTTGGTAAATATTGTGGTGTAAAACTTTTCCGGCAGACTGAAACCTTTACAAAACTCACTTTTCCCATTCGTTATTCTAAACCGACTTCTCGCCCTGAACGAAGTGAAAGGTCTGTGAAGAATCTTTTTTATTTAACAAACAATTAGATTCTTCATTTTCCTACTACAAATTTACGAATGACAAGTTTTACAAAGGTTTCAGTCTGCCGGAAAGCACATTAAAAAACTTTTCAGCAGAATTTTACTTATTAAAGGAAAACAACACTGTCGGAAAAAATCTATTAATTTTTCCGGCAGTGTTGTAAATAAATCACAATTTAATCATTATCAACGATTAACATGATAATTAGGTGCTTCTTTGGTAATTTGCACATCATGCACATGTGATTCATTCATACCAGCTGCGGTAATTTCAACAAATTGAGCTTTTTCGTGCATTTCTTTAATCGTCAAACAACCAAGATAGCCCATACTCGAACGCAAGCCACCAGTTAATTGATGAATAATATTGATAATCGGACCTTTATACGGCACACGTCCCTCAATACCTTCTGGTACGTATTTATCATTTGATGCAGTATCTTGAAAATAACGGTCAGCTGAACCTTGACTCATAGCACCTAATGACCCCATTCCACGATAGGATTTATAAGAACGACCTTGATACAGTTCAATCTCGCCAGGTGCTTCATCAGTACCGGCAAACATACCGCCTAACATTACCGCAGATGCTCCTGCTGCTAATGCTTTGGCTAAATCACCTGAATAACGCACACCACCATCAGCAATTAATGGAATGCCTGTACCTTTTAAGGCGTTTGCCACATTATGAATTGCAGTAAGTTGCGGAACACCAACACCAGCAACAATCCGTGTAGTACAAATTGAACCAGGTCCAATACCAACTTTAACACCATCAGCACCAGCACGAGCTAAATCCAACGCTGCTGCTGCTGTTGCAATATTGCCACCGATTACTTGTAAATCTGGATAATTTTGTTTAACCCAACGAACTCTGTCTAAAACGCTTTGACTATGACCATGTGCGGTATCCACCACAATCACATCAACACCTTCTGATACTAAGGCTTCAACTCTACTTTCTGTCTCACTACCAACTCCAACCGCGGCACCAACACGCAAACGACCATCTGAATCTTTATTAGCATTAGGAAAAGCAGTAGTTTGTAAAATATCTTTAACTGTAATTAAACCTTTAAGTTCCCAATCGTCATTTACCACTAATACGCGTTCTATTTTATGTTCGTGCATTAAATCACGTGCCGCATCAACATCAGTGCCCTCTTTTACTGTCACTAAACGCTCACGTGGGGTCATAATTGCACCGACTTGTTGATCTAAACGTTTTTCAAAACGTAAATCACGATTAGAAATAATCCCAACCACTTTGCCATTTTCCAACACTGGCAAACTTGAAATTTTATGCTTACGACACAAGGCAACGACATCTCCTACTAACATATCAGTAGTAATGGTTACAGGATCTTTCACAACACCTGATTCATGACGTTTCACTTTCTCAACAGCACGTGCTTGTTGCTCAATTGTCATATTCTTATGAATAATTCCAATCCCACCTTCTTGTGCCATAGAAATAGCCAATTTAGCCTCCGTTACAGTATCCATAGCAGCTGAAACCAAAGGAAGATTTAAGGTGATATTACGTGTCAGAGATGTTTGTAAAATAGTATCACGTGGCAAGATTTGCGAATGTGCCGGCACCAATAGCACATCATCGAATGTATAAGCTTTTTCAATAATTTTCATAATAAGTTTTACCCCTTATTCAATAATCGCAAATTGTATCAAATCTCTTTATGCCTCGTTTAAGAAGTTATCCTATTTTCTGGCAAAATATAAAAAATATGGTTACAATTAGTGCGACTCGTTAAATTTTCATGTAGAGAGGAATTGATTATGAAAAAATCTGTATTAGCTTTAACTCTGTTTACAATGGTATCGGTTGCAGTGGCAGCACCTGCAAAAAGAAGGGATTTCAAGACTGGAAAGATTGGTGCTGATGTTTCTGGAGTAAAAATCCAAACCATTAGTGGTGATGGACCTTTTTATTGGCAAGGTGCGAATGGCGCTACGACATATTCTGACACTCCACGCAATCACACTGGCGAGGGTGTTAACATTCTAAATGTACGCACTCACACTTCGACTGCTATGCAACAACAAACTGCTGGTGGTGAGATTATCGACCCTAATAAGAAAGAACTTTCTTTGGCTGAAAAACAAGCACAATTAGCTTTGGAAATTGCCGAGGATAATAAACGTAAAGAAGCAGAAAACAAGCGTCGTGAAGAAGAAATGAAAAAATCCAACTGTCAGATGTCGCGTATGAATCTTCAAAACGCACAATCTGCTAATCGCATGGAAAATAGAGAAGAGGCAATTGCACGTTACCAAGCAGATGTTAGCAAATATTGCAACTAATGTTTTACGTGTACAGTATATAGTCTGTGTCCTCTCAATCGTTTGATTTAGGTGTTTTCTTAAAAACACTTCCGAACCTGCCTGGTGTTTATCGTATGATCGGTAAGAGTGGGCAGGTTCTTTACGTTGGTAAGGCGGTTAATCTTAAAAAACGTGTTAAAAGTTATTTTGTTAAAAATCACACTTCTCCACGCATTGCTTTAATGGTTAAGCAAATCGAACGAATTGAGATTAGTGTTACTCGTTCAGAGGCGGAGGCATTAATTTTAGAAAACAATCTAATTAAATCCCTTTCGCCAAAATACAACATTTTATTTCGTGATGATAAAACTTATCCATATTTAAAAATTTCAGCTCATAATTTTCCACAGATTAGTTACTATCGTGGCAGCCTTGTACAACCGCATCGTTATTTTGGTCCATTTCCAACAACTCAAGACATTAGGGAAAGCATAGACATTCTACAAAAAGTGTTTTTATTACGTACTTGTGAAGATAGCGTTTTTCAACATAGAAACCGTCCATGTCTGCTTCATCAAATTCATCGTTGTAGTGCTCCATGTTGCCAATTAATTTCAGCACAAGAATATCAAAATAGCGTTAATCAAGCGATTAATTTTCTTGATGGACATACTGACTCATTAATTAATCGCATCAGTAAAGAAATGGATGAAGCATCAGAAAAATTAGAATTTGAAAAAGCGGCACAATTAAGAGATCGCATTATATCTCTGAATGCAATTCAAGCACGGCAATTTATTGATAGCCATAGTAATGATGCGAATAAACGCATTGATATTATTGCTCTTGCAATGGAAGATGACATTATTTGCGTACATTTAGTTAGTATTCGCTCAAATCGCCGTATATTGGACAATAGTTTTTTTCCACAAGGCATTCCTACTGACAACACATCACAGAGCACCATAGAAGCATTTATTACTCAACGTTATTTAGGAAAAGAAAAGCCAGACATAATTATTGGTAATTTTAGTCTGCCGGAAAATATTATTAGTACATTAGAACAAGAATTAGGACGAAAAATAACATTTATCACTCACCCCAAACGAGAACGCAAAGTATGGTTAGATATGGCTCTAACCAACGCACATCAAGCTATCTTACGCAATATTCAACAAACTTCTCATCAACGTCAGCGTAAAGAAGCTTTGGCACAAATCATGGGATTAGATGAAATACAACGTTTAGAATGCTTTGACATTAGCCACACACAAGGAGAAGCAACCGTTGCTTCATGTGTAGTATATGACAATGATAATATTCAACCATCACAATATCGCCGTTTTAACATTCGCACAACCGACAGCGGTGATGACTACACGGCTATGAAAGAAGTTTTAACAAGACGTTACACTAAATTATCCATGAAAGATGCCGATGCTCCACCGAGACCTGACGTAATAATTATTGATGGTGGCAAAGGACAAGTTGCAGTTGCGATTTCGGTGTTACAAAAATTATGTTTAGATATACCCATAATTGGTATAGCCAAAGGACCAGAACGCAAAGCCGGAGAAGAAGAATTAATTATTCCGCATAGCAAAGAAACCATAAAATTACCAGCACAACACCCTGCTCTACTTTTACTCCAAACTGTGCGAGATGAGGCACATCGTTTTGCCATCACTGGACATCGCAAGAAACGAGAAGCAGCAAGGCTCCATTCACAATTAGATGATATACCAGGTGTAGGTAGTAAACGCAAACGAGCTTTAATTGCACGTTTTGGCAGTGTCAGAGGAGTTAGTGCTGCTGCAATAGATGAATTAGCCAAAGTAGAAGGAATAAGTTTGCAATTAGCTCAAAAAATATATCAATATCTGCATGCAGAAAGCAATTACAATTAGATGAAAAGTTGTTTTTTAAAAAAGTCTGCCGGAAAGCAATTTATAAAATCTTTCCGGCAGACTGAAAGCTTTGCAAAACTCACTTTCTCCTCATTCGTCATTTTGAGCGTAAGGAAAAATCTTTTATAAAAACAACAAGTTAATATTCTTCGTTTCCTGCTAAAAATTTACGAATGATGGGTTTTGCAAAGGTTTCAGGCAGGGAAACACCAAAAGAAGTATTTACGCAACAAATTAAGTGTTGCACTTGAAAATTGAATCTGCCCCTGCCTGAAACTGTATCGATTAATTGTAGAGTTTCAAAAGTCGAAAGACGACACAACAATACAACGGTTATAGCAAATAATCACAACAGCTACTCATCTAACCATTGTCATTTACGCCCAATTTCCCAAAATCATTTTCTTGTGGTTCTTCATCTGTATATTTATTAATACTCGATAAATAATTTTCAACCAAATTTTGAATATGTTTCACTTTTACTTTTTCGGTTGTCATAAAACCAATCGGTAGCGTAACAGGATACGCAGATAATCGAGCGTGATAACAAACCACAACAAATTGATTTTCTAAAAATAAAATTTCTGTATTACCATTTAAAAAACCTTCTCGAAAACCGTACAAGATTTTTTTATCGGAAAGGTCTTTAAATTCTCTTTGCCATTCTTGTTTTTCATGTTTATTTTTTTCTGGTGGCAAAGGAAGATAAAGGCGAAAATCATAATTTTTTTGTTTTAATTGATCTATCAAACTTTGTATTTTGTCATGAATTTTGCGTTGTTTGCCCCAATAAATATCACTTGGTGCCAACCAATAACACTTGCAAGAAGAT